>USQO01000022.1 GCA_900556845.1 uncultured Bacteroides sp.
TGGGCTCGGAGATGTGTATAAGAGACAGTCTATATTCATAATTGTAATGTTTAATTGAAATAAAAAAGGACAACTAACTTAATAGCTGTCCTTTCTTCAATATTAGTAATATGTGACGGTTTGTTATTTCTTGGAATAATGGTATCTCATAGAGAATATGTAAACCTCTATTATATTATCATGTACGGAGTAAACAATTCTATGCTCTGCATTGATTCTTCTTGACCATTTTCCTGCCAGTTCATATTTAAGCAGTTCTGGTTTTCCTATTCCTGTGTATGGGTGTGCGGCAATATCTTCTAATAAGGTTTTGATTTTATTCAATATTGCTTTATTGCCGCTTTGGGTAAAGTATAGGTATTCTTTTCTAGCCTGTTCTGATAATGTTATTCTGTACATGCTACTCGTTTTAAGAAATCCTCTATGCTTTCACCTTCATTTTGGGATATAAAGTTACCATTCTTAATATCCTCTTCGCCTTTATGAATTGCTTCCATAGTATCGGGCGACGACATGATGTATTCCGTTTCCTTTAGAGAATTGTATTCATCCAAAGAAATCATTACTACTCCTTTGCCATTTCCACGATTGACAACTACGGTATCATAATCGTCAATGACTGCATCAATGTAGCTTTTCAAGTTGGCTCTTAAATCTGTGTAATTGGCTGTTCTCATAAATCCTCCTTTGTTATAATGCAAAGATATGTACTTATTTGCGTACTTGCAAATATGAATGGTTAATTATTGAATATGCAGTCAATTGCTGAAACTGTAGCTTCTTTAAGAATTGTTTTTTTCGAGTGTAGACATTTTTTTTAACGAGAATTAAGAGGATAACTCTCGCTAAACGGTTAATAATAGGTTGTATATCATTGTCGGGCTGTCCCGATATTGTCCCGGTACTTAAAAAACAAATAAGGTAACTGTTTGATTATCAAGCAGTTACCTTATTACCAGTCGGGGTGACTGGATTCGAACCAGCGACCACACGCCCCCCAGACGCGTACTCTAACCGGGCTGAGCTACACCCCGAATTGCGAGTGCAAAGGTACTGGTTTATTTTGAATAAACAAATATTTCTCGGGATTTTTTTAATTCATAGTTTCGCGAAAGAAGTCGAGCACTTCGTAAACTTCTTCTTGGGTGGCAGTTTGGTTGATGCAAATCTCACCAATATCCGACAGTAGCGTGAAGTTTATAACTCCCGAAGTATTCTTCTTGTCGTGCTTCATATATTCGTATAATTCGGGATAATCATCGCATGTAAAGTGCAAGGCTCCATAATTCTCTTTGATAAACTGGACGGTCTTTCTCAATTTATCTTTAGGAAATCCGCTTTTCAGGTGAGAAAGATAAAGCTCGCATACCATACCCCAGGCCACAGCATAGCCGTGCAGTACCGGTGTGCGGGTCAAAGCAAAACTTTCGAAAGCATGGCCGATGGTATGGCCTAAGTTTAAAGCTTTACGGATACCCTTTTCGAATGGGTCCTGCGCCACAATATTTTCTTTTACCTGTACAGATGCGCCTGCCAGTTCTTGCAGACGTGTATAGTCTATCTGTCCCATATCGAATGTCAGAAGTTCTGCCCAGTGTGCCGCATTGCTGATTAGTCCGTGTTTAAGCATTTCGGCATATCCCGACAATAAATTCCGCTGGTCTAGAGTCTGGAGGAATTTTCCACAAAGTAATACGACCGATGCCGGAGCAAAGGCTCCAATTTCGTTCTTCAGTCCGTTGAAGTTGATACCCGTTTTGCCACCTACCGAAGCGTCTATCATAGCCAGCAGGGTGGTAGGAATATTAATATAGGTGATGCCGCGCTTAAAAGTAGCTGCAGCAAATCCTCCCAGGTCGGTAACCATACCGCCGCCTACATTAATCAGCAGCGAGTGCCGTGTAGCTCCTTCCTGACTGAGTTTGCTCCATACGTAGGAAAGTGTTTCCAGATTTTTATTTGTATCTTCGGGTTCTATACAAATCACATTGGCGTGCTGTAGGCATGCCATATCGTTTATTAGCGGAAGGCATAATTCGTGGGTATGTGTATCTGCCAGTAGGAAGAGTTTGTCGTGCGGACAACTGGCTACAGCTTCTGCTATGTCTGTTGCAAGGTTGTTGCTGATAATGACTTTTTGTTTGCTCATAATGATTCTACATTTTGCACAAATGTAGAAAAAAAAAGAAAAGTAGCGGGTCGTTTGCTAGCAAATAACTACTTTTGCAACAAAAATTAAATGATTTATGAAAGGAATTTTGCCATTGTACTTCCGTTTTGCAGGTTATATTCTGCTGCTTTTATCTGTTTTTGTACCTATGCTGATGTATATGTTCGGCATGGTGAGTGACGCAAATCTGATTGCACTGCGTGCTGTGATGAAACTGGTGATATGGATTTCTTTGTTTATGGTTTTTCTGGCCAAAACGAAGGATGAAGGAGCTGAATCGGCAGCTATCCGCCTGAAATCTTTAAAGTATGCGACTTGTATGCTGGGTGTGTATTATGTAGTTATGCTTGTGCGTGAGGCATTGTCGGGAGCAGCTGTTTCGGCAGATAATTCTGCAGTGCTGGTTTACATGGCCTTGAGTGTGCTGTGTCTGGAGTTCCTGTTGCAGAAAAATCGCATTGAAAAGATGTTTAAAAAATAAAAAAAACTGTACAGGGATTTAAACCTTTGCGGGGAGATGAAGTCATACTTCTGTTATTTTTTTAATTGTGGTATTACTTCTATTTTTATATTGAATGATGAAAAAATGGGTATCTTACGTACTGATTTTCTTATGTTTCAGTGCGGTTTCTTATGCTCAGAGTAGAGGCCAGCGTGGCTCTGGAGTATCTGGGGTAGTGTTAGATGAGGGGGATAAATCGCCGGTAATGCAGGCTACTGTTCAGCTATTGTCTGTGAAGGACAGCGCGATGGTTACCGGTAATGTGTCGGACTTGGATGGTAAATTCCGTTTGAATGCAAAGCCGGGGAATTATCTTTTGAAGGTATCTTTTGTGGGGTATAAGCCTTATTTTAAAGAAGTGAAACTTACTGCAGCGCGGCCTTCACTGAATGTGGGCGAAGTGTTGCTGGGCTTGGATGCTATTATGCTGGAAGGAGCGGTGATTGTAGCTGAGGCTCCTGAAGTGACAGCTTCGGAGGACACTTTGGTTTATAATAGTTCGGCTTATCGGGTACCCGAGGGTTCGGCATTGGAAGAACTGGTAAAGAAACTGCCGGGAGCTGAAATTGACGAAAACGGTAAGATAACTATTAATGGTAAGGAAATCAAGAAGATTATGGTCGACGGTAAGGAGTTTTTTGCCGACGACCCTAATGTGGCAATGAAGAATCTTCCGGTTAATATAGTGGAAAAGCTAAGAACGTACGAGAAGAAATCGGACTTGGCTCGTGTGACCGGAGTTGATGATGGGGAAGAGGAAACCGTATTGGACCTGACTGTAAAGAAGGGTATGAACCAGGGCTGGTTTGGTAATGTGGATGCGGCTATCGGAACGAAAGACCGCTATAGTGAGCGTTTTATTATTAACCGGTTTGTTGAGGGTAATCAGTTTACCTTGCTTGGCTCTGCCAATAATGTGAATGATAATAGCTTTCCCGGTGGTGGAGGAGGCTTTAGACGGGGTGCTCAGAATGGACTGACGGCTGTGAAGAATCTGGGTTTTAATTTTGCTGCGAAAAACAAAAAGGTGGATGCCGGAGGTAGTGTGAATTACGACTATCGTAATCAGGACTTGCAGACCAAGTCGGCTGCTGAAACTTTCCTGACAGGAGAAAGCAGTTCGTTTAAAAATGCGCTGAATGCGGCGGTAAAAAAGACGCAGAAGATAAATGGAGATTTCAGAGTGGAATGGACTCCGGATACGCTGACCAATATTATTTTCAGGCCTCGCTTCTCGTATGGTGATACTTGGAATCTGACCGACAATGAATCGTATACCTTCAACGAAGACCCTGTAAACTATGTGCAGGATATCATGAACAACTTCGATCAGATAGAATCGATGGTACCGGAAGAAAAAATGATTAACCATATTGTTCAACGTACGCTTTCGGATAATAATGATCTTTCGGTAAGTGGGGTATTGCAGGCTAATAGAAGGTTGGGAAAAAAGGGTAGGAGTATTACTTTTCGTGGAAAATTCGGGTATACGAACAGTGCCAGCGAGCAGTTCTCTGAGTCGAATACGGAATATTTTCAGTTGACGGATCCTGAAGCGGCTGCCCAGGAAATCTTGAACCGATATACTACTGCACCAACAAAAAGTTATGACTATAGTGCGCGTTTTATGTACAGCGAGCCTATCATGAAGGATTTGTTTTTGCAGTTGAGCTATAACTTTCAGTATAAGTATAATAACAGTGATAAATCGGTGTATAATATGGCCGATGACTGGTTGATAGAAAACCCTTTGCCAAGTGATTATACGGATAATAAGGACGAGGATTTAAGTAAGTATGCTACTTATAAATATTATAATCACCAGATGGATTTGGCTATACGCTGGGTGAGAGAAAAATTCCTGATGAATGCCGGTTTGTCTTTCCAGCCGCAACGTACTACTTTGTCTTATCAAAAAGGTACATACATGACGGATACAGTTCGTAATGTCTTCAACTTTACGCCGACTTTTAATTTCCGTTATCGTTTCTCGAAGACTAGTCAGTTGCGTATCAATTATTATGGAAGAAGTTCTCAGCCTAGTATGACGAATTTGCTTCCTATCGTAGATGATACGGATCCGCTTAACGTACGCGTGGGTAACCCGGGGTTGAAGCCTTCGTTCACCAATACGCTTATGGCTTTCTATAATACTTTTGATCCGGAAAAACAGCGCGGAATTATGACTCACTTGCGCTTTAACAGTGTCTTGAATAGTGTAAGTAATAAAATGCTTTATAACTCAAGTACTGGTGGATATACCATTACGCCTGTCAATATAAACGGAAACTGGGATATGTTTGCGATGCTGGGATTGAACTCGGCATTGAAAAACAAAAAATTTACTATCAATACATTCTCTATGGCTCGTTATAATAATATGGTGGGATATATGCGTCTGGAAGAGGCGCAGGCTGGCGGCAATGACAAGAATACCACGCGTCAGCTTACACTTATGGAGCGTTTGAGAGGTACATACCGTAATGACTGGTTTGAGTTTTCATTGAACGGTTCGATTAACTATATGCATTCCAGAAATTCATTGCAGGCGCAGAATAATATGGATACGTATCAGTTTGCCTACGGAGCAAGTACGAATGTAAACTTGCCTTGGAACATGTCTATATCAACAGATATTTCACAGAATTCAAGACGTGGCTATGCTGATGCCTCTATGAACCGTGACGAACTGCTTTGGAATGCCCAGATTTCGCAGAATTTCCTGAAAGGTAATGCTGCAACAGTAAGTGTGCAGGTATATGATATCTTGCGTCAGCAAAGTAATCTGAGCCGTACAATCAGTGCCATGATGCGCCAGGATACGGAATATAACTCTATTTACAATTATGTAATGGTACACTTCATATACCGGCTTAATTTGTTTGGTAAAGGTGTCAAACCGCCAATGCAAGGACCTGCGTTTGGACCTGGTCCTCACAGAATGAGAAGAATGTAAAAGGAAAATCCCAACAATCTGTATGATAAGTTGGGATTTTTTTTTATGTTTGGTGTAGAATGGAAAACTTGGAGTATTTATGTTGTGGAACTGGTTTATATGGGATAATGCGTTTTCTGTTGTATTCAATGCTGTTTACCTGATTGTTATTCTTACAACGGTTTTTGTGGTGATTCTGGATAATCGTAATCCGGTGAGAACCATGGCGTGGATTCTTTTTCTATTTTTCCTGCCGTTATTGGGATTGGTTTTTTATTTTTTCTTTGGCAGAAGCACGCGTAAGAAGCGGTTGATTAGTAAAAAGGGGTATTCTTTTCTGATTAAACGTCCTATGATAGAGTTTCTGGCGCAAGAGGCTTTCAGATATCCCGAGTCGCAATATTCGTTGATGCATTTTTTCAGAAGGGTAAACAATGCGCTTCCTTTTGAAGGGAATGCCTTGAAAATGTATTCGGATGGAACTTCTTTTTTGTATGATTTGATTCGGACGATTGCCGCTGCCCGCAGTCATGTGCATCTGCAGTTTTATATCTTTGAAGATGATGCAGTGGGCAGGCTGTTAAGAGATGTGTTGATGGACAAGGCTCGTGAAGGGGTTAAGGTGCGCTTGCTGTATGATGATGTGGGATGCTGGAAGGTGAAGAACAGTTTTTTTGAGCAGATGCTATGTGCCGGAATCGAAGCACAGAGTTTTCTGAGGGTACGCTTTCCACAGTTTACCAGTAAGGTAAATTACCGAAACCATCGTAAGATTGCTGTAATTGATGGATGTATAGGGTTTATCGGGGGAATGAATATTGCAGAACGTTATATAAAGGGAATAAATGGTGGAATATGGCGTGATGCACATTTGCGTATTGAAGGTAAGGCGGTGTATGGCTTGCAGACTTCGTTTTTGAGAGATTGGTATGTGGTAGACCGTACATTGCTGACTTCGGCAGAGTATTATCCGAAAATCCAACCGTCTGGCAATGCTTTAGTACAGATTGTGACTTCCGATCCGGTTGGTCGCTGGCGTGACATCATGCAGGGACTGATAATGGTCATTATGCGAGCCCGGCGTTATGTCTATTTCCAGACTCCTTATCTGCTTCCTACCGAGCCTGTTCTGGTGGCGCTAAAAACGGCTGCATTGGGAGGTATAGATGTGCGGATTATGCTGCCAGAAAAAGGGGATGCCCGTTTGGTGCAATGGGGGTCGATGTCTTATTTTTACGATTTGATGAGTGCCGGAGTAAAGATTTATCAGTATCAGAAAGGATTTATCCATTCTAAACTGATGGTCAGCGATGATGAGGTAGGCATGATAGGGTCTACAAATATGGATTTCCGGAGTTTTGAACATAATTTTGAAGCCAATGCTTTTGTGTATGACACTAATTCGGCATTGGCTTTAAAAAAGATATTTCTGGAAGACCAAAGGTCTTCGAATATGCTATTATTGAGAGAGTGGGAAAAACGCTCCTGGAAAGAACGGACTATAGAGTCGGTTGTTCGTCTGCTGGCACCGTTGCTTTGAAGAAGCTGAAATTTACGCTACCGTAGTGGCGATGCTCGATAAAGTGTGGGTTATCTTCAAAGTTATAGTCTTTTCCGTGTTCCAGTACAAACAATCCGTCTGGTTTCAGCAGCTGATGAGCAAAGATACGTTCGGGTATACTGCCCAACTCTTTTAAGGCGTACGGAGGATCTGCAAAAATGAAATCGAACTGTTCTGTACATTTTTCTATGTATTTCAGGGCATCTCCGCGTAAAGGGAAGCATTTGTCTGTTTTTACCTCACGCATTACTTTGCTGATGAAAGCATGATGCTGCGGGTCTTTTTCAACAGAAATGACCCGGTCGCAGCCTCTGGATACCAGTTCAATGCTGATACTTCCGGTACCGGCAAAAAGGTCGAGTGCTGTTACACCGTCTTCAAAGTCAATGTAATTATTGAGTACATTAAATAGGTTTTCTTTCGCAAAATCGGTTGTCGGTCTTGCCTTGAACGATGACGGAACGTCAAAGCGGCGACGTTTGTAAATACCACTGATTACTCGCATGTCAATAAAGTTTGTATGTCAAATGGAATTTCTTCTATCGGCGTATTACCAGACAGATGGTATTCCGCTTGTGGGTTAATAATGAAAACTTGTCGGATATAATTTTTCAGCGTTTCCAAAATGGGCTGATAGGTGCTTTTGCTTCCTGCCAACTGCAGTTCGTCATGTTCTTGGCTATATGCAAGCTGTTCCCATACTTTTAGCAAATAATAAATTTTGTCTGCAGGCTGTGCGCAGCTGAAGGTATTCAGAAATAATAATCTTCCGCGCTGGAAGGCTATGATTTCCATGTGGCTGTCGTGCAGATTTACAAATATCTTTTTGTTGTTTCCTATCTTGCTTCTGCTATAGAAATATTCGGCTAAAGGACTTACTGAGGCATAAAAGCGAGCTTGTGGAAACTGGTCGGTAAGCAACTGATGGGATAACTTGTCAATTGAGAACAGTATTGCCATATTATTTTTACCCAATACGTTACAAAGAATCAGTTCGTTGGACTGCTTGGGGAGATTTTGATAGAAAATGCGTTCGGTTTGCTCGTCTTCATATAAGTCGAGTGGAACAGCGGTGAAACGATTGGTGTCAATGACAATATTTGTTTGTCTATAGGAGTGTTTGAATTCATCTTGTTCGGCCAGAAAAGTCTTTATGTTTGCTGAAAGTGAACGCTGTGGATTTACACTGAACGGTTTATGGTAAAAGCAGGAGCCTTCATCGAATGGGTTATAGATAGAAAAAGAAAATCCATCCGTACTAAGACGGATGGATAAAGTATATTGTTCTGAATGATTCAAATCAATATGTTCTGCCATATATTATTCCCAGTTACCTGCGTTGTTATTTGGCTGTTCAATATCACCTACTCTCAAACCAAGATATTTACCCAATTTGCCCTGCAGGTCTTTCAAGTTTCTTAATTCCTGATCGTTGATACCTTTCAGATATACATCGTATGCAACCTGAGCCTGGAACAAGTTCAAAGGAGCACCTGATTTAGTTGTATCGCTACGAGTTTCCATTTCGAATTTAGCACCGTTTCCGTAAGGAACAAATGCCAAAGAGTCAGCATTGAATCCTTTTGGGAAGATAGTATCCATAACGGCTACCCACATAGTATCACGTCTGAAGTTTTCAAGACCTTCTTTTTTAACTTCGTCCCATTTGTTGGTCTTTTTAGCTTTGTTGATGATTTCCATAGCTTTCTTTTCAGTCATACCGCTTTCAAGCTGAGCATCTGTCAAAGCACCTTCTTTCTTTACGAATGGTAATTTTGCTGTTTTAACGAAAGCAATCAGGGTATCGAAGCTCTTAGTGTAAGCACCTTTGTGCATTGTACGATACTCCATCTGGGCCTTACGGATGTTGATGAGGCGTTCGATAATAGCTTTTTCTCTGATAGCTTTTTCTTTGTCAAACTCGATAGGACCCATGATACTGCCATAGCATATGTATACTAAGCCAGCAACACAGGCAGCCAATACAAGATTAATAACTGTTTTCATGATAATAATATGTTTTTTTAGTTTATATTCGCATCGCAAAAATAAAATAAATAAATCTAATTACGCAAGGTCAGCCAAACTTTTTAATTCAACCTTATGTTAAATAATCAATTAGTACAGCAAATTAAAGGAAATTTTCCGTATAAACCAACAGATGAACAAGAAAATGCATTACTTTCTTTTGCAAATTTTTTGATTGACTCGAATCCCGAGTCTGTTTTCTTGTTGAAAGGCTATGCCGGAACTGGAAAAACATCGTTGGTTGCGGCATGGGTGAAGACTTTGAATTCGATGGGATACCGTTGTGTCTTATTGGCTCCGACCGGAAGGGCGGCCAAGGTTTTTTCCTTGTATGCAGGTCAGGCTGCTTATACAATACATAAAAAAATATACAGGCAGAAGGTTTTTTCTAATGAGATGGATAACTTCTTACTGGATAGGAATTTGCATCAGAAAACATTGTTCATTGTTGATGAGGCTTCAATGATATCAAACGACGGGTTGTCGGGAAATATGTTTGGTTCCGGACGGTTGCTAGACGATTTAATAATGTATGTGTATGCCAATGCCGGATGTCGTTTGTTGCTGGTTGGGGATACAGCCCAGCTACCTCCGGTGGGTGAGGAGGAAAGTATGGCTTTATCGGAACAGCATCTTGAGACCTATGGGCTTGGTGTGACGGAGTGTTTGCTTACGCAGGTGGTGCGCCAGGCTGCAGAGTCGGGAATTTTGTGGAATGCTACAAAGTTAAGACAAAAACTGGTGGAGGATGATTGGTTTGAGCTTCCTCGCATTGCTACCGAAGCGTTTAAGGATGTTGCCGTAGTACGTGGGAATGAATTGATAGAACTTATTGATTCCTGTTATGGTCAGGTAGGAATGGACGATACAATTATTATATGCCGCTCGAATAAAAGGGCTAATCTCTATAATAAAGGTATCAGGAATTCTATTTTGTATCGTGAAGACGAGCTCAATACAGGAGATATGCTGATGGTTGCCAAGAATAATTATTATTGGGGTAAGGACTGTAAAGAAGTGGACTTTATTGCGAACGGGGACGTTGCGGAAGTAAGACGTGTCAGGAGGGTTCGTGAAATGTATGGATTCCGTTTTGCAGATGTGGTGCTTTCTTTTCCTGATTATAATCATCTTGAATTGGAGGTGAAGATTTTATTGGAAACACTTCATTCGGATACTCCATCTTTGGCAAAGGAGGACAGTGACAGGCTGTTTAAGGCTGTGATGGAGGATTATGCTGATATTAGCTCTCAGAAAGAGCGCATGAAAAAAATTAAGGAAGATCCTTATTATAATGCTTTGCAGGTGAAATATGCTTATGCAGTGACTTGCCATAAAGCTCAAGGTGGACAGTGGAGGCGGGTATTGCTGGATCAAGGATATATGACAGAGGAGATGCTTTCGCCAGATTATTACCGATGGCTTTATACAGCTTTTACCCGGGCAACAGAAAAGCTATATTTGGTGAATTGGCCGAAAGAACAAATTTTGTGATAAAAACAAAAAAAGCGGCAGCCGTTTAAATTGTAACGACTGCTGCTTTGTATATGAGTAGGGGGAATGATTAGAACCCTGCCAGTTCGAGAACTTTGTCGACTGCAGCGCTCAATCCGTCTGGATTCTTACCACCTGCAGTAGCAAAATGAGGCTGACCGCCACCACCACCCTGAATCAGTTTGGCAGCTTCGCGAACCAGTTGTCCGGCATTCAATCCGGCTTTAACCTGATCTTCGCTCATGGTTACAGTAAGCAGTGGTTTGTTGTCGAATACGCTACCAATTACTACAAACAGGTTCTCGGTGAATTGGCCTTTTAATTGGAAGGCGATATTTTTCACTGCATCAGCCGGTATTGGAAGTACGGCTTTGATAACCTTCACACCGTTGATTTCTTTAGTACTTTCAATCAGCTTGTTCTTTACGGTTGCTTCTTTTTCTTTCATGAACTCTTCCATCTGTTTTTTCAGACCGGCATTTTCTTCGATGTATTTTGAAATAGCAGCTTTCAGGTCAGGAGCATTGTTGAACAAAGCTTTCAAGTCGTTGATAGTATCTTGTACGGTATCAAACATTTCTTCAACTTTAGCACCAGTAACAGCCTCAATACGGCGTACACCCGCTGCTACAGAGCTTTCTGAAATGATTTTTACCATACCAATCTTTCCGGTTGCAGATACGTGAGTACCACCGCAGAACTCGATAGACGAACCGAACTGTACAACGCGTACTTCATCACCATATTTTTCACCGAACAATGCGATTGCACCCAGCTCTTTTGCCTTTTCGATAGGCAGATTGCGGTATTCAGTCAAAGGAACGTTTTCGCGGATTTTTGCATTAACCAGATGTTCAACTTCGCGAATCTGTTCCGGAGTCACTTTCTGGAAGTGAGAGAAGTCGAAACGCAGAGAATCTGGAGTAACCAGTGAACCTTTCTGTTCAACGTGTGTACCCAGTACCTGACGCAAAGCTTCGTCCAGCAAGTGTGTACATGAGTGGTTAGCAGCACAAGCAGCACGCTTGTCTGTATCTACACATGCCATCATTGGAGCATCCAGATGTTCCGGTAATTTTTTTGCAATATGGATAGGAAGATTATTTTCCTTCTTGGTATCAATGATATCGATTGTTTCGAATTCGTTTACCAATACACCAGTATCACCTACCTGACCACCACTTTCTGCATAGAAAGGAGTATCACTCAGTACTATCTGATAAAGCGTCTGGTTCTTTTGCTTAATCTGGCGGTAACGCAGGATGCTGGTTTCGTATTCAGTATAGTCGTAACCAACGAAAGTGGTTTCACCTTCTTTCAGTGTAACCCAGTCGCCTGTTTCAACGGCAGCTGCGTTGCGGGCACGTTCTTTCTGTTTCTGCATTTCGGCTTCGAAGCCTTTTACATCGGCAGTAAGACCATTTTCGCGCAGAATCAGTTCGGTCAAGTCGAATGGGAATCCGAATGTGTCGTACAGTGTAAAGGCATCTACACCGCTGATTTCAGTTTTGCCGGCTGCTTTAGTTTCTGCCATAGTCTTTTCGAGCAGACGGATACCGGTTTCCAGTGTACGGAGGAATGATTCTTCTTCTTCCTTCATCACTTTTTCAATCAGAGCCTGCTGAGCTTTCAGTTCAGGATAAGCGCCACCCATATTTTCAATCAAAACAGGAACCAGCTTATACATAAAGGCTTGTTTCTGTCCAAGGAATGTGTAAGCGTAGCGAACGGCACGACGCAGGATTCGGCGGATTACATAACCAGCTTTTGCATTAGAAGGCAATTGTCCGTCGGTAATAGAGAAAGCGATAGTGCGGATGTGATCGGCTACTACGCGCATAGCGATGTCTACTTTTTCGTCGTCGCCATATTTCTTGCCAGACAAATCACCGATAGCTTTGATGATTGGCTGGAAAACATCTGTATCGTAGTTGGAAGTTTTGCCTTGCAGTGTGCGTACCAGACGTTCGAATCCCATACCGGTATCGATAACTTTTGCTGGAAGCGGTTCCAGACTTCCGTCAGCTTTGCGGTTGTACTGCATGAACACCAAGTTCCAGATTTCGATAACCTGCGGATGGTCTTTGTTTACCAGCTGATTTCCCGGGATAGCAGCTTTTTCTTCTGCAGAGCGAGAGTCGATGTGAATTTCAGAGCAAGGGCCACAAGGACCTGTATCACCCATTTCCCAGAAGTTGTCATGTTTGTTTCCGTTGATGATATGGTCTTCAGAGAAATACTGTGCCCAGTATCCTGCTGCTTCATCATCGCGTGAAAGGCCTTCATTGGGACTACCTTCGAAAACAGTTACATATAAATCTTTAGGATCAAGTTTCAGAATGTTTACCAGGTATTCGTATGCCCAGTTGATTGCTTCTTTTTTGAAGTAATCACCGAATGACCAGTTACCCAGCATTTCGAACATGGTATGATGGTAAGTGTCGTGGCCTACTTCTTCCAAGTCGTTGTGTTTACCGCTTACGCGCAGACATTTCTGCGAATCGGTTACTCGGGTATATTTAGCCGGGTGGTTACCCAGGATTATATCCTTAAACTGGTTCATACCGGCATTGGTGAACATCAATGTTGGGTCATCTTTGATAACCATTGGTGCCGAAGGCACAATCTGATGTCCTTTTGACTCGAAGAACTTTACAAACGAGTCTCGGATTTCATTTGCTGTCAACATATTGTTATATTGTCTTGTAGTTAATATTCTAAAAATTGATTTGCAAAGATAATCGGTTTTATTATTTTTGTCCGTATGTTTGGTGCAAAATATTGATGTTATGTACCTTAAATTACTCAAAAATTTTCATTGAATGCGTAAAGTATACTATATATACAATCCAAAAACCAGAACATACGACCGGATTTATCCTACAATCCGTCAGCGTGCACTGAGTATGCTGAGGCGGCTTTTTGTGGGGATGGGACTGGGGGCCGGTTTTTTTATTGTTTTGCTGTTGCTTTTGGGGTCTCCTTCCGAAAAAGATCTTCGTATGGAAAACTCACAGTTGCGTTCGCAATATACGATTTTGTCGCACCGGCTTGAAGAAGCTTTGGAAGTGATGCAGAGCATTCAACAGCGTGATGATAATTTGTATCGGGTTGTACTGCAGGCAGATCCGATTGCGGATGATGTGAGGAAGGTGAATTATGGAGGTTCCAGTCGCTATGAAGATTTGATGGGGATGGCTAACAGCAAATTGGTGGTAGCTACCACTCAGAAAATGGACCTGCTGGCCAGACAGTTGTATGTTCAGTCAAAGTCGTTTGATCAGGTTGTCGAATTATGCAAAAATAAAGATGAAATGTTGGAGTGTATTCCTGCTATCCAGCCTATTTCAAATAAAGATTTGCGTCAGACAGCTTCCGGATATGGAATGCGTATTGACCCGATATATAAAACGGCCAAGTTTCATAGCGGAATGGACTTTTCTGCTCATCAGGGAACTCCTGTATATGCTACAGGGAATGGTAAGGTTGTTAAAGCTGGATGGGAAGGCTTGTATGGAAATACAATTATCATAAATCATGGTTTCGGTTACGAAACCCGCTATGCACATCTCTCTAAGATTGATGTCAGAGTAGGACAGAAGGTTGTTCGTGGAGAAACCATTGGTAAGGTCGGAAGTACAGGTAAAAGTACAGGTCCACACTTGCATTATGAAGTACATGTGAAAGGGGAGATTGTAAATCCAATCAATTACTATTTTATGGATTTAAGTGCGGATGATTATGATAAGATGATTCAACTTGCAGCAAATCATGGAAAAGTATTCGATTAATACTATAATAAACACAATAAGATATGGCTTTAAAAGTTGAGAAGGAGTTAAAATTGTATTATTCGATTAGCGAAGTGGCGAAAATGTTTAACGTCAACGAGTCGCTGTTGCGTTATTGGGAAAAGGAGTTCCCAATGATAGCTCCGAAAAAGACGGGTGGCAATGTACGTCAGTACAGAAAAGAAGACATTGAAACAATTCGCTTGGTTTATCACTTGGTGAAGGAGAAAGGCATGACCTTATCTGGAGCTAAACAGCGCTTGAAACAGAATAAGGAAAAGGCAGCATGTACAGTTGAGGTAATCGATAAGTTGAAGCATATTAAAGAAGAGCTTGTGAATATGCGTAAGGAACTGGACTACCTTACTTGATGGAAATAATTGACAGATATAACAAACGGGACTTTGACTGTGTGAAGTCTGGGTCCCGTTTTCATTGTAAGATTTTATAATACGGAATCGTTGAAGTTTTCGATTCGGGTTACTCTTTTTATATTTTCTATTTTGCTGAGATTGGTGCAAATAGCTTTTACATCATCTACGTCATGGACGAAAAGCTGGATTCTTCCTTCAAAAATACCTTCGTTCGATTCGATATTCAGCTTATGGATATTTACATTGAGCTGGCCCGAGATTATTTCAGTTACCTGATTCAGCAGCCCAATTCTGTCTATACCTTTAATATATACATTTACAGGGAAGTTGAGTGCTTTACCTATTTCCCATTGTACTGCCAGCAATCTGTTTCCGAAGCTGCTTTTCAGTTGAGTTGCTACCGGACATTGACGTTTGTGGATAACAATTCGGTTGTTGTCGTCAATGTAGCCCAATACGTCATCACCGGGAATCGGCTTACAGCAGTCGGCTATGATGTAATTCTTCTGAATGGCATCAGGGGTAATCTTTACAACTTTCTTGCCATCAATTTTAGGTACTGGTGTTTTTTCTTGCTCTTTTTCTTTATCATTCTTACTGCCGCCAAAAGCAAAAGAGATGTATTTTTTCCAGTTGGTCTGTGTCGGCTTTTCTTTCAGTTCATTTCTATCCGCATCTCCCAGAATGATAACTTTTTGTCCGATATTGGTACTAAGCTCATCTGCATTTTTTAGGTTGTGCAATTTACAGAGCTTCTGTATGTTTTCATCCGAATAAGCAAGTCCTTCCTTTTGCAGGAATTGGTGAAGCATATCTTCACCAATCTGCTGTTTTTCTCTACGTTCACGTTTCAGAATAGCCAATATTTTTGCTTTCGCTTTGGCTGTTGTTGCAAAGTTGATCCATGAAGGCTGTACATGTTGTGATTTTGAAGTCAAAATTTCAACCTGGTCTCCACTTTGAAGTTTGTGGCTTAATGGTACCAGCTTATGGTTTACTTTCGCCCCAATACAGTGGCTTCCCAAAAAAGTATGAATAGAGAAGGCAAAATCCAATGCTGTACAGTTCTGAGGCATTGTTTTGATTTCACCTTTGGGAGTGAATACGAAAATTTCGGATGCAAAAAGATTCAGCTTGATGGTATCAAGAAAATCAATCGCATCAGGTTGAGGATCCTCCAGAATTTCTTTAATGGTCTTCAGCCATTTGGAGAGTTCTCCTTCATCTTCACTTCCTCCACCAGCTTTATACTTCCAGTGTGCAGCAAATCCCTGTTCGGCAACATCGTTCATGCGTTCACTACGAATCTGTACTTCTATCCACTGCCCTTTGTTGCTCATTAAGGTTACATGCAGAGCTTGGTAACCATTCGCTTTAGGATGGCTTACCCAGTCGCGCAGACGGTCGGGATGTGGTTTATATATTTTTGAAACAGCTACATATATTCCGAAGCAGTCATTTAATTCTTCTTCTTCTGTTTTAGGAGTGAAAATAATACGGACAGCCAAAATATCATATATCTCCTCGAATGTAATGTGCTTGTTCTGCATTTTATTCCAAATAGAGTACGGAGATTTAATACGTGCCTGTATACGGTATTTTATGCCCATTTTATCGAGTTTTTCACGTATCGGAGCCGTGAATTCCTGAAACAGACTGTCCCGTTCAGTTTGGGTCGATTCCAGTTTCTCCTGGATTTGTGCATAGGTTTCCGGATGCTCATATTTGAAGCTGAGGTCTTCCAGCTCTGTTTTAATCTTATTCAGGCCAAGGCGGTTGGCCAGTGGAGCATATATATATAGCGTTTCTCCAGCAATTTTGTACTGTTTGCTGGGAAGCATAGACCCTAACGTCCGCATATTATGTAATCTGTCTGCTATTTTAATCAAGATGACCCGGATATCATCGTTCATGGTTAGCAGCAGTTTCTTGAAGTTTTCTGCTTGTGCAGAAGCTCTGTCACCAAAAATACCTCCGGAAATTTTGGTTAGTCCGTCTACAATCTGAGCTATTTTGGGACCAAACAGATTTTCAATATCCTCTACGGTATAGTCGGTATCCTCCACTACATCGTGCAATAGGGCAGCACAGATAGATGTAGAGCCTAAACCGATTTCGCAGCATGCAATGCGTGCTACTGCAATCGGGTGAAGTATATATGGTTCGCCCGAGCGTCTGCGTACACCTTTGTGAGCTTGTTTGGCAAAGTTGAACGCTTTCGTTATGATGTCCACTTTTTTCCGATGCTTGCTTGCCAGATAGCGATCCAACAATTCTCGAAAAGCATTGTTAATCAATTCCTCTTCAGCCTGTTCCGGGGTATGTTTTTCATCAGTCATATAATTCCCTCCAATTTACGTATAATGCAAAAGTAACAAAAAAACAGAACTATACAAGCATCGCGGAAAAAGTTTCACCGATTATAGATATTTATCGGATGCGAAGTGACCTGCCTGCTCTGATATTATTGTTGCTAAGTCCATTCAATCGCCGTAACTGGCTAACCGATACACCGTATTTGGCTGCAATGCTCCCCAGAGTATCTCCATTCCGGATTTTGTGGTAAACGGCTTTTCCGTTTGTCGTATTGCTTTCAGATTTTACACTGACGGTTTTTCGTTTGTTGTTATAAACATTCTCTTTATAGGCATAAATACTGTCTTGCAGGTCTATGAATTTACCGATGTAGTCAGTCGGCAACCGTAAAACAAAAGGTTCCGTATTGCCCGGGATAATGTCTTTTTTATATTGAGGGTTCAAAGCTCTCAGTTCATCTATATTTATTTGGCATACATCAGCAATTTGTTGCAGATGGAGATTCCTGTTTATCTGGATGGTGTCAGTACCTGCCGGCATTTTCATTTCTGCCGGACTGATATCGTGGTCACAATAGTAAGTCATGATATAGTTGGCTGCAATAAATGCCGGAACGTAGCTGCGTGTTTCCTTAGGCAGATAGTTGTACAGGGTCCAGAAATCTTTTTCACCGCCCGAACGTCTGATAGCCTTATTGATGGTTCCTGGTCCGCAGTTGTAGGCCGCAAGTACCAGATTCCAGTCATGATAAATATCGTACAAATCTTTCAGGTATCTGGCTGCAGCTTGTGTAGACTTGTAAGGGTCGCGTCTTTCATCAACTAAACTGTTGTATTTCAAACCATATGCTTTACCTGTATGCAGCATAAACTGCCATAGACCTACAGCACCCTGTCGGGATGTAGCCATAGGGTTCAGTGCAGACTCAATGACGGGAAGATAGCGTAATTCTTGAGGAAGGTCGTTTAAGTCCAAAGCTTCTTCAAATAAAGGCATATACAAGTTGTTTGCGCTAAGCATAAATGCCACTTTGTATCGAAGCCGGCTGGCATACATATCAATATACTGCCGTACAATTTCGTTATACGGCATTTCTATAATAGACGGGATACGTTGCAGGCGGTCCATATATACAGAATCGCTGACTTCCGGATTGTTCGGAGTCATTTTGCAGTTTTCTCCCAGATCAATATATTGTTTGGAAATCCAGTCCAGATAAAGACTGTCTGTTTCTAACTGTAATCCCTGGGGAAGGCTTTTATAATCCAGTTGCTCTTCCTTGTTGTTTTGTGCTAAAATAGAAGTAGCGGTTATAAGTGCAAACAAGCATGTAAAAATTTTCTTCATGATATTAAAAGTTGAGGCTACATTGCAATCCTACTCCACTAATGGGTTTATTTGTGCGGATATCATTGAATATAGCAGGTTCTATTTTTAGTCCCAAGTCTTTTGATATATCGAAATCTGATAACTCGGCATCTACATACGCATCAATAATGGAAAGAACATATACTCCGATAAAAGCGATGATACTGAGATCTCGCTGTCTGCGGTATAAATCCTTTCTGCTTTTAAATTTTTCCTGATATTCAGCCAGGTTACTTTCTGTAATGGTTACTCCCCTTCCGATAAAGTCTTCGAAGCTGTTAGTATTCGGGTTGTCATCCATAATATCCAGATAAGCCTGTGAATAATCGTTGTACATTTGGGTATTCCAGTTCAAGGCATATACACATCCTACAAATCCGCCGTATACAATGGGCAATTTCCAGTATTTGCGATTGTATATCTGACCAGCTCCGGGTATTACCAGCGAGAGCCATATTGCTTTGTTCGGATTGGGAACCCATTGGGGTTTGACTCTTCCTGTTTTAGAAACAGATGCTTCCTGTTTCATTGCATCAGCTGTTATTTTTGCAGTGTCGGCATGCATGTTCAGTGCTTCCAGCTGCTGCTTATTTTGCAGGTCGATTTCCCTTGTATCAAGAATAGTCGTATCTTGCCTGACATGTGTCAACGAATCTGTGGTAACAGCCGTTTGGGCATGCACTTTACTGCTTCCTAGCAAAGAAGCCAGAAAGCCTAGTGTAATCATGCAATATTTTTTCAATTCTGTATTCAATGACTTGTTTATTGTTCGTTTCTTTTCGTTGCATCCAGTATTTCCATGATGCGTTCCAGCTCAGCATCATTTTCAAACGGGATACTGATTTTTCCTTTTCCCTTTGCACTGCATGACAATTGTACTTTTGCGCCGAAAAATCCACAAAGGTGATCTTGCAGCAGTATATATGCTTCCGAAAGTTTTGCGCCTTTCGGAGTTATTTTTTTTCCACTTGACTCTACGCTCTCTCCACACGACAAAGCTTTAACCATTTCTTCAACCTTGCGTACCGAATAATTTTGGCTGATAATCTCGTTGAATATTTTGATTTGAGCTTTGGGGTCATCCAAAGCCAGCAAAGCCCTTGCGTGGCCCATGTCGATTTCCTTGTTCTTCAGTGCGACCTGAATCTGGGCTGGCAATTTTAAAAGTCTCAGGTAGTTTGCAATTGTCGTTCGTTTTTTACCTACTCTTTCACTCAGACGTTCTTGCGTAAGTTCGTATTGCTCGATAAGATGCTGGTATGCCAATGCAACCTCCAGGGCGTTTAGGTCCTCACGTTGGATGTTTTCGATAAGAGCCATTTCCATGACATGCTCATCGTTTGCTGTGCGGATATAAGCTGGAATTGTTTTAAGTCCGGCTTGTATAGAAGCACGATAACGTCTTTCGCCTGCGATGATCTGATAAGAGTCTTCGCCCAGCTGTCTGAGCGTGATAGGCTGTATGATACCTATTTCAGCAATGGAGTCGGCAAGCTCTTGTAAGGCAATAGGGTCAAATTCGCGGCGCGGCTGGTTGGGATTGACCTGAATCTTGTCAAGTTCTATTTCGTTGATGGAAGATGAACCGGAAGTCTTGATTTCTTCGTTTGAAATCAAGGCATCAAGCCCTCTACCTAATGCAAATTTTTTCTGTACTGCCATAGTATTTATTTACTGTTATGTGTTATAATTTCCTGGGCCAGTGCCAGATGGTTTTTAGCTCCTGTTGAGTCGGCATCATATAGTATTGCCGGTATTCCATGGCTGGGAGCTTCACTTAGTTTTACGTTACGCTGAATAATTGTTTTGAAAACCAGTTCCTGAAAGTGTCTTTTAACCTCATCGTATATCTGGTTAGCTAGTCTCAGGCGTGAATCGAACATGGTCAACAGGAATCCTTCAATTTCCAGCGTCGGATTCAGTTTTGATTTAATGATTTTAATTGTGTTCAGCAGTTTGCTGATTCCTTCCAGTGCAAAATACTCGCATTGTACGGGGATGATGACCGAGTCGGCCGCCGTAAGTGCATTGATGGTAATCAGTCCTAAAGAAGGAGAGCAGTCAATTAAAATGTAGTCGTATTCATCTTTCATGCTGTTTAATGCCTGTTTCATGATTTTTTCACGGTCTTCCAGGTTGAGCATTTCTATTTCGGCTCCTACCAGGTCGATGTGTGAAGGGATGATGTCTAATCCGTCAATATCGGTCGTGTAAATTGCTTCCCGGATATCAGCTTTGTTAATCAGGCATTCGTAAATGGAGCATTCAATATCCTTCAGATCTACTCCCAGTCCTGAAGATGCGTTGGCCTGAGGGTCAGCATCGACAACGAGTACTTTTTTTTCGAGAGTAGCCAAAGAAGCGGCCAAGTTGATAGTAGTGGTAGTTTTACCTACCCCGCCTTTTTGATTGGCCAAAGCAATAATTTTTCCCATAATCATCAATTTAATCTGAGTGCGAATTAACGAATAATCGCTGACAGGACCTAATAAAATGCAGCACACTTTATTGGTTCTGTTGATAAGTTGCGTGTTTTGTTAATAACTAGTGCGTGGCAAAGATAGGCATTTCTTTTCTATTCTGGTACTGAAAAAAGAATCATTAAGATTTGTTTTTAAGAGGTTTATAAAATTGTATAAGCTTGAAATATAGATGAAAAAATGGTTACACATGATGTTTGGTTGCAAGAATCATCGTATCTTTATGCCTGATTTAAAAAATGAGAAATTATGGAAAAAGAAAGACCGTTAATCTTGTTGTCCAATGACGATGGGGTAGAAGCGAAAGGTATCAACGAACTGATAAAAGCTTTGCGTCCGATAGGGGATTTAATTGTGGTTGCACCGGATGGCCCCCGTTCCGGCTCGGCATGTGCTATCACCAGTGAACACCCTTTGTGTTACTCGAAATTGACAGAAGAAGAAGGACTTGTTATATATAAATGTAATGGCACTCCGGTGGATTGTATTAAGGTTGCCTTGCATTCTATTGTCCCACGCACTCCAGACCTCGTAATTGGAGGGATAAATCATGGTGACAATTCATCGGTGAATGTACATTACTCCGGAACGATGGGAGTAGTTATCGAAGGTTGTCTGAAAAAAATAAAGTCAATAGGCTTTTCACTGTGTAACCATGCTGCAGATGCCGATTTTGAACCACTTTTCCCCGCGATACAGTTGATTGTTCGTGAAGTTTTGAAGAACGGTCTGCCCGAAGGCACTTGTCTGAATGTTAATTTCCCGGTTGCAGCTAACTTCAAAGGTATAAAAGTATGCCGCCAGACAAAAGGTATTTGGAGTGGTGAGTTTGTAACTTGTGCTCATCCCCGTAAGTCCAATTATTTTTGGCTGACCGGTGAGTTTATCAATCAGGAATCGGATGCCGAAGATTCCGATCATTGGGCTTTAAATCATGGATATGTAGCAATAACTCCTGTACAAATAGACGTTACAGCCTATAAGTTGATGGAAGACATGAAACAGTGGAATCTTAGCTTATGAAATATTATTTGATTGTAGGTGAAGCCTCTGGCGATTTGCATGCTTCAAATTTGATGAAATCCATTCTGCAGAAAGACAGTGATGCTCAGTTCCGTTTTTTTGGTGGCGATTTGATGAAAGCTGTAGGAGGAACGCTGGTTAAGCATTACAAGGATATGGCTTATATGGGCTTTATTCCTGTATTGCTTCATTTGCGGGAAATTTTTGGAAATATGGATTTATGCAAGCGTGACATATTACGCTGGCAGCCGGATGTTTTGATTCTGGTAGATTATCCGGGCTTTAATCTGAAAATCGCTGAATTTATAAAGAAAAAGACAAATATTCCTGTTTATTACTATATTTCTCCTAAGATATGGGCATGGAAAGAGCATCGCATACATAATATCAAACATGATGTGGACGAACTCTTTTCCATACTGCCATTTGAAGTGGACTTCTTTAAGAAGCATGATTATCCGATACACTATATCGGTAATCCCTGTGTAGACGCAGTAGAGGCTTTTAAGCGTTCTTATAAGGAAACTACTTCAGAATTTTGTGTCCGTCATACATTGTCTGATAATCCGATTGTAGCTGTATTGGCCGGTAGTAGAAAGCAGGAAATAAAGGATAATTTATCGGTTATGATGCAGGTGGTAAATAAATTTCCAGCCTGCCAGTTTGTGGTTGCCGGAGCTCCGGGGATAGATAAAGAATACTATAAGGCTTTTTTGCCTTCACATGTGAAACTGGTATTCGGAGAGACTTACGCGTTGCTTTCGCATGCCGATGCTGCCATTGTTACTTCGGGAACAGCTACGCTCGAAACCGCTTTGTTCTGTGTTCCTCAGGTAGTTTGCTACTATACAGCTGCAGGGAAAGTTGTGGCTTTGCTTCGTAAATTGTTGCTGAAAGTACCTTATATATCATTGGTGAACCTTATTCGCGGTAAAAAAGTAGTTTCCGAGTTGGTAGCCGATGAAATGACAGCTTTGAATGTAGAACTGGAGCTGAAAGCCTTGTTAAACAATAAAATTTATCGCCAGGGAGTTTTGGACGGTTACGAGGAAATGGCTGAAATACTGGGGCCTGAAGGTGCTTCTTCACGTGCGGCAGAAATCATGGTAAGGTTGTTGAGAGAGCGATGATTTATCAATATAAGTATATATAGAAAACGAGCCTTTGCACTGAATAGCAGCAAAGGCTCGTTTTCTATTTTCTATTTTTTATCAGAATAAAGATACTATATACAAGTAAATTACAGCAGCGGGCACTGCCATCAGTGTACTGTCGAAACGGTCCAGCATGCCTCCGTGTCCCGGAAGAATATTTCCTGAGTCCTTAATGCCCAGACTTCGTTTTAACAGCGATTCTGTCAAATCTCCCCACGTACCGAACACTACAACCGTAAGACCTAATCCAATCCATATCCACAAGTTCATAAAAGGGAAAAAATGACTCATTCCCCATGCCGCCAGGATACAGAAAACGCCTCCACCGATTGATCCTTCCCATGATTTTTTAGGTGAGATCCGCTCAAACAGACGGTGCTTTCCGAAAAGCATCCCCGTGCAGTAAGCTCCTGTATCATTAACCCAGTTGAAAATGAAAATAGAGAGCGGAAGGATAGGAGTATATCCGGAAACGGTTTGTCCGTCCAAACTGTAATAAGCCAGGATGTTCAACAGAGAAAATGGTAATGCTATATATACTTGGCTCATCATAGAGTATGCCCAGTTGTGAACCGGATTCTTCTTTTTCATGTAAAGCTCGCTTATGAATATATAGAGCAACAGCAATAAATAAGGGATGAATACCTCATTCCTTCTTGGTACAAGTCCGATGTATCCAAAAGCAAGAAACATGAAGATTCCGGCCAAGATGCAAATACGTCTGTTGATCTGTATTTCATTATTCTGGCCAATGATGGTGGCAAATTCGTTGATTGAAAGTGCCGTGATTACGCAGAACAAAATCGTAAACGAAATCGGACCGCCAATGATGCATCCTACCAGTATCATTACAAAAATGAGTCCTGTAATAGCCCGTAGTATAAAATTGTTTTTCACGGTAGTGTATGTTTTAGGGTTTATATTCAAGCAGAAATACAATTGTCATCCTGTTTGGACAAGATGACAATTGTATATAGGGTTATTCAGCTTTTGCTTCGGATGATGAATCCTCTGCAGCCGCTCCTTCAAGGGCTTTAGGCGCTTCTTCGGTGGCAGGAGCTTCAACAGCAGGCTGTTCAGCTTCTTTTGAAGAATCTTCTGTTGCCATAATTTCTTCAGAACGCGAAACCCAAGGACGCTTGCCGAAAATCTTTTCAACATCGTCTGCAAAAATAACTTCTTTCTCAATCAGCATTTCAGCAAGCTTGTTATGACCGTCTGCGTGCTCTTGAAGCAATGCTTTTGCACGTGCGTACTGGTCATTAATCATCGTCTGCACTTCATTATCTATCAATTCTGCAGTCTTTTCGCTGTAGGGCTTGCTGAAGCTGTATTCATCGTTACTGTAGTAACATAAGTTCGGAAGCTTGTCACTCATGCCGGCGTATGCAATCATGCCATAAGCCTGCTTGGTAACTCTTTCAAGGTCGTTCATGGCTCCTGTAGAGATATGGCCTACGAACAACTCCTCGGCAGCACGACCTCCCAGTGTAGCACACATTTCGTCCAGCATCTGCTCTTTGGTTGTAATCTGTCTTTCCTCCGGCAGATACCAGGCAGCTCCCAATGCCCGTCCTCTTGGTACAATGGTAACCTTTACCAGCGGGTTAGCGTGCTCCAGGAACCATGATATCGTGGCATGACCGGCTTCGTGCAGTGCAATCGTACGTTTTTCGGCCATTGTCATTACCTTGGTCTTGCGCTCCAAACCACCGATGATACGGTCAATAGCTGCCAGGAAATCATCTTTTCCAACAGCCTTCTTCTGATGTCTGGCAGCAATCAAGGCAGCCTCATTACAAACATTGGCTATATCAGCACCACTGAAACCTGGTGTCTGTCTGGCCAGTAAATCAACATCTACCGTGTTGTCCAGTTTGATAGGACGCAAGTGTACACCAAATACTTCTTTACGTTCATTCAAGTCTGGCAGGTCTACATAAATCTGTCTGTCGAAACGTCCTGCACGCAGCAAGGCTTTATCCAAAATATCAACACGGTTGGTAGCAGCCAGAATGATGACGCCACTGTTCGAACCAAAACCGTCCATTTCTGTAAGCAACTGGTTCAACGTGTTTTCGCGTTCATCGTTTCCGCCCATGCTTGGATTCTTTCCACGGGCACGTCCTACCGCATCAATTTCGTCAATAAAAATGATACAAGGTGATTTTTCCTTAGCCTGACGGAACAAGTCGCGTACGCGTGATGCACCTACACCGACAAACATTTCCACAAAGTCGGAACCCGAAATAGAGAAGAAAGGAACATCGGCTTCACCGGCAACAGCCTTTGCCAGCAATGTCTTACCTGTTCCCGGAGGGCCTACCAGCAACGCACCCTTAGGAATTTTACCTCCCAAGTCTGTATATCGTTGAGGCTGTTTCAGGAAATCTACAATTTCCTGTACCTCCTGTTTGGCAGCAGCAAGACCGGCAACATCTTTAAATGTAACTCGTGTAGAGCCTTTTTCGAAAAGCTGCGCCTTGCTCTTTCCTACACTGAAAACTCCTCCGGGACCTCCGGCGCCACTTCCGCCACTCATGCGTCGCATGGCAAAAATCCAGATGGCAATTAATAATAGGAAAGGAGCAATGTTCCAGAATATCATACCAAAGTAATCATTCTTCTTTTGATATTCGACAGAGCCCGTAAACTTTTGTTCTTTCTGAGCTTCGGTAATAAAATTATCGAAGGCTTCCATCGAGCCAATCTGTACATGTACAGAAGGACTGCGACCTACTTTATTAGAATCACTTTTAAATACATCACCGATATTTTCCGGCTTGATGAACATATCTACCGTATTATCGTCGTATGCAATGATTTTACTTGCATAATTGTTGTTTACCATTTCCTTGAATTCGGTGTAGGAAACATCCTTTTTTACACTTCCTTCGTCGCTGGAAAAATAAAGTATACCTAATGCTGCTATAATAATAATGTATAGCCAGCTTAAATTAGGTTTTGGTACATTCATTTTAGGCTTATTGTTTTGTTGGTTACTATTCATCGTTTTTCTATGCTATTCATTTATTTTAGTCAAGGTCGGGAACAGAAGTCAGTTTAGCATCTGCCCACAAATGTTCCAGATTATAGAACTCTCTCACTTCAGGCAAGAAAACATGTACTAAGACATCGCTGTAGTCCATGGCAACCCATTGAGCATTTTTTACTCCGTCCACACCGTAAACTTTGTTGCCTGTTTCTTTTCTTACATACTCCTTTACTGAGTCAACGATGGCAAGCACCTGACTTGGAGAATTTCCCTGGCAGATGATAAAATAATTGCAGATTGTATCGTCTATTTCTGTCAAATCTGCTATAACAATGTTCTTACCTTTCTTTTCTTGAATACCTTCTACTATTTTTTTTACTAGTATGTTTGTTTTGTTCATTCTGTTATTGTTTAAATTAAGATTCTGATAAACTATTACTTCGAGCAAAGATACTTGCTTTTCTTAATACTACGAAAGATTGTTAATGAAATGTATTATGTTTTTGTTTTTTTTAGTTAGTCGGTGCTTTCTTGAAGGCTTTTGTGCCTGGAAATCCCATTAAAATCGAAGAAAAAACAAAAACAGAACAATTTTTTTTGCTTATTTGTTTGTATATTCAAAAAAAGTAGTACCTTTGCACCGTCAAAACAAAAAGACAATGACATAAAGCATATTATTGGGCTATGGTGTAATGGTAACACAACAGATTCTGGTCCTGTTTTTCTTGGTTCGAGTCCAGGTAGCCCAACAATAAAAGTCTAGCGTCCCACGAAGGGAACTTGACAAATATGTATTGGGCTATGGTGTAATGGTAACACAACAGATTCTGGTCCTGTTTTTCTTGGTTCGAGTCCAGGTAGCCCAACAA
>USQO01000023.1 GCA_900556845.1 uncultured Bacteroides sp.
CTTATCGTCGGCAGCGTCAGATGTGTATAAGAGACAGATCTTGAATAGCGGCAAGGGAGTTTTTTTGTGGTTATAATAGCAATTTATAGTTGCATTAAATAAAAAAACAAGCCTGCATTTGCTAAGCAGACTTGTTTTTATAGGAAATAAAGAGATATGTTCTAAGTATTATTTGGCGAAGCTGACAGCTCGAGTTTCTCGGATTACAGTAATTTTTACTTGTCCTGGATAAGTCATTTCGTCCTGAATCTTCTTCGCGATTTCTGTAGACAGACTTTCTGTTTGTTTGTCGTCAATCTTGTCTGCACCTACGATAACACGAAGTTCGCGGCCGGCCTGGATTGCATACGTTTTAGTTACACCCGGATAAGACATAGCCAATTGTTCCAAGTCATTCAAACGTTTGATATAAGCCTCAACAATTTCGCGGCGAGCTCCAGGGCGTGCTCCAGAAATAGCATCACAAACCTGTACGATAGGAGCAAGCAAGCTAGTCATTTCTACTTCATCGTGGTGAGCTCCGATAGCGTTGCAGATATCAGCTTTTTCTTTGTATTTCTCTGCCAATTTCATACCCAGTAAAGCGTGTGGCAATTCGGGTTCTTCATCAGGCACTTTACCTATATCGTGTAATAATCCGGCACGTTTTGCTTTTTTAGGATTCAATCCCAATTCTGAAGCCATTACAGCACATAAATTGGCAGTTTCGCGTGCATGCTGCAGCAAGTTTTGTCCGTAAGAAGAACGGTATTTCATTTTACCGATGATACGGATAAGTTCCGGATGCAAGCCATGAATACCCAAGTCGATGGTTGTTCGTTTACCTGTTTCGATGATTTCATCTTCTACCTGCTTGCGAACCTTAGCTACTACTTCTTCAATACGGGCCGGATGGATACGTCCGTCAGTAACCAGCTGATGCAGTGCCAGACGAGCAATCTCACGGCGAACAGGGTCGAAAGCTGAAAGAACAATAGCTTCTGGGGTATCATCAACTACGATTTCAACGCCGGTTGCAGCTTCCAAAGCACGGATGTTACGTCCTTCACGTCCGATGATTCGGCCTTTAATCTCATCAGATTCGATATGGAATACTGTTACAGAGTTTTCGATAGCCGTTTCTGTTGCAACTCGCTGGATAGACTGAATAACGATACGTTTTGCTTCACGATTAGCTGTAAGCTTGGCATCATCCATGATATCATTGATATATGATTGAGCCTGAGTCTTGGCTTCTTCTTTCAAGGATTCTACCAATCTTTCTTTTGCTTCTTCTGCAGAAAGACCAGACAAGGCTTCCAGTTTTTCACGTTCCTTCGCCTGTAGTTTATCCAGCTCTTCTTTTTTCTTCTCAATGATTACCAGCTGAGCATCCAGATTTTCCTTGATGGCTTCAGTTTCATTGCGCTTGCGCTGAACCTCTTCCTGCTTCTGGTTCAGCATAATTTCACGCTGTTTAAGTTTGTTTTCGGCTTGTTGGATTTTTTGGTTTCGTATAGCTACTTCCTTCTCCAAATCAGCCTTCTTGTTTAAAAACTTCTCTTTAACTTCCAGAAGCTTGTTTTTCTTGATGACCTCAGCCTCTGTTTCTGCTTCCTTGATGATGCCGTCGTATTTTGCCTTCAAGCCATGCTTAAAGAATACGTAAGAAAGAGCCCCACCTACCAGGAAAGCAATAATTGCTACTATAATTCCTAATCCTGTCATTATACTTGGGTTTAATATTAATATATAAAAAAACACAAACCTATAACTGATGATATCAGCTATTAAGTTTGTGCGGTTTTTTCTATCTGAATACTGAACGGTTACAGTTGTTCTGGAGTAGAGTTGTTATTGATACACTCATCCAGTTCTTTTACCAGTTCTGCTATTTTTTGCATATATGGTTCAGTATCGTTCTTATCTTTCAACGATACATTTTCAAAAGCCAGTTCCAAAGCGGCCATAGCCCAATGTTTGTATGAGTCAAACTCAGGAAATGTCCTTCTATATTTGTTCAGTTTATTATCAATCTGTTTGGCAGCGTCCCGATACAGTTGTTCATCTTCTCTTTTTATAGTGAGAGGGTACCGTTCATTGTCAATCAGCAGATGTATCTTTAATTTGTCGTCCATAATGAAATCGGCTAAACTGTTATAAGTTATTCATTCAGTAAAGCGATGCACTTGTCGACTTCCCGCACAAGCCGCACCAGTCTTTGTTTAGTATCACGGAGTTCGTTGTCCTGAATACTAAGGATGCGAGCCATTTTGAGGTTGGTATACATATCTTCCAATTCTTTACGGCTATTTTTTAAACGAATGATTTCCTCTTCTTTCTGTGAAAGAAGTAGTTTCAGCTCAGCATTTTCTTTTTGTTGGTGTTCATAAAGATATATTAAATGCCTGAGCTTTCCTTCGAAGGTATTTAATAGCTTTTTATCTTCTTCCGTCATTTTATACCAAATTCTATACAAATATAGAAGTTTGAATAGAAACACAAAAATTTTTCGGGTATAAATTCGATATTTTGCTTATAAATATTTTGCATGGTAATGAACCTCCTGTTTTAGTATTCGGAAAATTGTTTATAAATTTGCAGAACACCGAGGTGACATTAGGTGTAAATTCTTGTTTCTTAAACATAAAATCGTTGTAAATGTATACCGTAATTAAGCGTATGGAAGTTTCGGCAGCTCATTTTCTGAAGCTGTCTTATCCCAGTAAATGTGAGAATTTGCATGGTCACAATTGGATTATTACCGTGTATTGCCGTTCGAAGGAGTTGAATCCGGATGGAATGGTAGTTGATTTTACTCATATCAAGGAGGTTGTTATGGGAAATTTGGATCATAAATGCATAAACGATGTACTGCCTTGTAATCCTACGGCAGAGAATATAGCAAGATGGATTTGTGATCAGATTCCTTTTTGTTGCAGAGTAGATGTCCAAGAGTCGGAAGGTAATACGGTGATTTATGAAAAAGATTAATGAAATTTTCTATAGCTTGCAGGGAGAAGGATATCACACTGGAACCCCTGCTATCTTTGTCCGTTTTTCGGGATGTAATTTGAAATGTACTTTTTGTGATACAGCACATGAAGAAGGTGTGTTGATGGAGGATGAGGCTATTGTTGAGGCAGTCAGTCGCTTTCCGGCTACTTGGGTGATTCTTACCGGCGGGGAGCCGGGATTATGGGTGGATGAGTCTTTGGTGGATGCTTTGCATAAAGCAGGAAAGCACGTAGCTATAGAAACAAACGGAACTTGTCGTCTTCCTGAGAACATAGACTGGGTTACTTGTTCTCCTAAAGAAGGTGCGGCTTTAAAAGTGGAAAGGATAGATGAAATAAAGGTCGTTTTTCTTGGTCAGGATGTTGCGTCTTATTTATCTATACCTGCCCGGCATTATTTTCTTCAACCTTGTTCCTGTTTAAACACTTCGGAGGTCGTACTGTATATAAAGGAGCATCCCTCGTGGCGTTTGAGTTTACAGACACATAAACTAATAGATATTCCCTGAAATTTTCAGGGAATATCTATAAAAAAAAGAAAAGCCGCAACTTGTTCAGTTACAGCTTTTTATCTCAGCACGGGAAGAGAGGCTCGAACTCCCGACACTCGGTTTTGGAGACCGATGCTCTACCAACTGAGCTATTCCCGTGTTTGCGGTTGCAAAGGTAGTACATTCTTTTGAATATACAAATTATTTGAAAAGTTTTTTGATAAATAAATGCTATAATAGTCCTAAGTCCCTGAGCATCTGAGCATAAAACTCTGCTTTTTTTTCTAGCTTCATTGGGTATGCCCGACTGGATGAAGGCATTCTGTAGAGTTTTATCACGCGGTCTTCTACTTCTACGGTCGTATATCCTCCTACTGCAGGAGCTTTGGTTTCAAATTGCTCCGATAAAACATCGGTAGCTTTTTGTCCTGTTGTGACGATGGCCTGGCACTCTGGGAGTTGTTTAAGCAATAAGTGTAAATCTGTAGGCTCCACAATCTCCAGAAATTTGTCTGATGCATTATCCTGCAATCGTTTTACAGCTGAAGCCGTATCATATAGTGCTATGCCTGTATGTGCTAGAAATTCACTTAGTCTAGGCTTATCGAAAGCCTTTTTCCCTTCGCATAAGAAATAATCCTTATCCTGGAAATAGATATGACCAAAAATACGCCACATATCGTTTTGCAGGTTCGGATAAAAGAAATCCATACTCCATCTTTTCTTTTGTGGAGGAAAACTGCCCAGCATTAACAGGCGAGCTCCTTGAGGTAAGAAAGGTTCCAGCGGATGATACTCGATAGGGATATCAATAGTGTTCATAAGTTGCAGATTAAAAAAACGCGGATAATATCAGAAGGATAAGATCCGCGTTCGTATTATTTTATACTTAATAAGTTTATTCTTTGGGTTTAGGCTCTTTTTTAGCCAGCAGAACGATGTTGTATACATACTCGGTCATCCAAGCCTCTGAGTATCCCAGTGTGTGCTGGTATTTTCTCAAGTTAATGCAAGTCTTACGTACACTATCATCCTTCCAGTCGTTTTTGGTAAGAATATCGTTGATAGCCTTTTGAGTCATGTTGTATAGCATTTTCTTCAATACAGAAGGCATGCGGAATTTCCATTGCATTAAGTTGCCGATAACCATCATCAGGTCATTGCTGAATCCCTGGAACATGAACAAGTATGTTTTTACATCATTTACATTCTTGCAGTTCTTTTTGATGGAATTATCTATTTCTTTGAAGAATCCATCACTCAATCCGTAAATATCGACCAGCATTTTTTTACAGCGAGATTTTTCGGCAATACCCAGCTTGTTGTTTTGAGTAGGAATTTTCAGTGTTCTTTTAAACACAGCCATATCTGGCAGGAAGTTGATGTTTGATATACCCATATTGCTGGCCATAACCGCCTGATAATACACACGAATCAGTGTCATGAAATCCTCCATGCCACCAACCCGGGTTGTTTCTTCGGTTTCGGCCTGTTTTTTACCAAAAAGTTTTGAAAATATTCCCATAATCGTCTTTCTTGTTTTTTTTATTTGTGTGCAAAGATACTAAAAAAGTGTTACCAGCATTCTATATCCTCTTCAATATCTTTCATTTGTTCTTTTCTGAAAACTGGATTCTTGATACCTGCCTGTTTTTGGCTACGGTAATCATCCAAAAGCCGGATGGCATATTTCCCCAGCAGTACGATTGCTATTAAGTTACATATAGACATCAGTGCCATCATGATATCTGCCATTCCCCATACCAGCTTCAGGCTTGCCAATGAGCCAAACAACACCATGGCTGTAACCAGTATGCGGTAAACAGGGATAACCCATTGTTTACGTGTAATAAACTGGAGGTTGGCTTCACCATAATAATAGTTGCCTAAAATACTGCTGAATGCAAAAAAGAAAATAGCTATTGCTACATAATAACTGCCAGCACTACCGATTTCGCTATTCAGTGCAGCTTGCGTCAGCTTGACACCATCCAGAGTACCGCCCAGATGCGTTTCGCTAAACAGAATAATGAAAGCCGTACACGTACAGATGATAAGCGTATCTGTAAAAACGCCAAGTGTCTGTATCAGCCCTTGTTTTACAGGGTGTGTTACACTAGCCGTAGCAGCAGCATTAGGTGCCGAACCCATACCCGCTTCATTGCTGAACAAGCCTCGCTTGATACCTTGAGTAAGAGCTGCACCGATGCTTCCGCCCAGTGCCTGTTCCCATCCCATGGCATGGGTAACAATATGCATAATGACATCAGGAAGGTGAATAATGTTAGCCAGAACAATGTAAAGAGCCAGTAAGATATATCCTAAGGCCATGACCGGTACGATGAAGCCACTGACCTTGGCAATGCGCTGTATTCCCCCGAAGATAATGATGAATGTAGCTACAGTCAAAACAGCTCCGGTCCATACTGGTGGAATGCTGAAGGCTCCGTCGAATGCAGCACATATGGTATTGCTCTGAACCGAATTGAATGCAAAACCGAATGTAATTGTGATAAGGACTGCAAAAATAACCCCCATCCATCTTTTTTTAAGTCCTTTTTCCATATAGTAAGCAGGACCTCCAATGAATGCATCTTTACCTCTCACTTTGTAGAGTTGTGCCAATGTTGATTCGATGAAAGCACTGCTAGCTCCCAGTAAGGCAATTATCCACATCCAGAAAACAGCTCCCGGTCCACCTACTGTGATGGCAGTTGCTACTCCTGCCAGGTTTCCGGTGCCTACACGGCTGGCAAGTGAAATGGCAAATGCCTGAAAAGAAGAAACATGCTTTTCTCCGCTTTTGTAGCCTGAAGAATCGCTCAAAAGACGAATCATTTCCCTGAGCATCCGCACTTGAACAAATTTTGTTTTGAAAGAGAACCAAAATGCACAGCCCAAAAGCATAATAATCAGTACATAGGTCCATAAGAAATCATTGGCGCTACCAATAAGTTGTGTCAATAAATCCATAAATATATAACCGCTATTATTTTCAGGTTGCAAAAGTACGGATTTTTCGGCAAACTGACAATATTCTATTCTGCCTTCAGCCTAAAATAGAACTTATGGTTATCAAAAACCTCTTCCAGCAGGTCAAAACGGATAAAGTCGGCAATCAGCTGGCAAGTCTTTTTACGGTTCATTTGAGAAAGTTTGCAGCACTGGTTCAGAGTGAGCAGGGCATTGTCTCTGAAAAGATTCAGTACAGCTTGTTCTTGTTCTGTATAGGCTATGACTACATCTTTTTTCAAATCATCGTGCAGCCATTTTTGCAAGTGAACGGGAGTGGCCAGAATGTTTTCGTCTTTAATGCGTACATAGGCCCATGGTTTGTTCTGCTCATCTAAGGCATAAACAGGTTTTTGTTCACTTGGGGCAATTTGCACTTCCAGAACATTTTTTCCCTCTACATTATATATAGTGTTGCGGATATCTACTTTTGGCTGACAATACATGGTGGCGGCAGCTTCAATCATATAAATTTCCTCTTCCGAGCGTACTCCTGCTATTTTTCCGTTATCTTTGACGCCTACCAATAACCGTCCTCCTTCAGTGTTGGCAAATGCAGAAATACTGCGCGCTATTTTTCGGGCATCTGTTATGGCAAATTTGAAATCCTGTTGCACATGTTCCCCTTGAGCAACCAATTGCTGTATGTAATCCGACTGATAATTCTGTTTCATAATAGTACAAAGATAAAAAAAAGGCTGCAAACAGCAGCCTTTTTCTATCTCGATAACTTTTTATCAAAATCAGTAACAGTTTTTATGTGTCATGATATCCAGTACTAGCTTGTCGGTTTCATTCATGCCGATAGAACCGATTTTAGTCAGATTACGGATACTCTTGTCCACATCATCTTCAATGATACCTTCGACCGAAGATACACAGTTGTTTTCCATAGCCATAATGGCCGAAAGAACAGCTGTTGATACCCCACTTGTAAGTTTCAGGGCGCAACTCGGTTTTGCTCCGTCACAAATCATACCTGTCAGGTTGGCAATCATATTCTGAACGGCATACGATACTTGCTGATAAGTACCTCCCATCAGTAAAGTGATACCACAACTGCTTCCCGTAGCTGCTACTACACATCCGCATAAAGCCGACAGTCTTCCCAAACTTTGTTTGATATAGATAGCTGTAAGGTGGCTCAACGTCAGGGCACGGATCAGTTCTTCTTCGCTCTTCAGATGATTCTCTGCATAAACTACTACTGGCAGTGTGGCAGCGATGCCTTGGTTTCCACTACCTGAGTTACTCATGACTGGAATCATGGCACCAGCCATACGTGCATCGCAGGCTGCTGATGTGTATGACAGAATATGGGTCAGCGTATTATTCCCCATGATATCGCGTTTGCTTTTACTGTCTTTCAGAGTCTTACCCAGATGATGTCCGAAGTTACCTTTAAACGACAGTTCGGCTGCATTCATATTCAGACGTTTAGCTTCCAATATGAAACGAATTTCATCAATTGGAGTAGTAGTAGCGAACTCATACACTTTTTTCAGATTCAGAGTCAACTCTTGCTCTACTGTTTCGGTTGTAGTGGTTACCCGTTCATCCAGTAATACCTCTCCGTTTTTTTCGACATAAACAAAATGCGTATGTCCACCGCTGATGATGGCTGTACTTTCATCATTTCCTTTTCGGCAATGAACTTCAATATACAGCTTTTCTTCGATGTTCTGCTTTAGCTTGATGTCAATAGCCTGTGCATCAATCAGCTTTTTGCCCTGTTTCACAGCTTCTTCATTACTGTCTTTCAAGACTTCCAGCTGGTAAGCCGACTTACCTATCAGAACACCCAGTGCGATGGCAATGGGTAAGCCTATCATGTCTGTGCCCGGAATACCTACCCCCATGGCATTCTTAAGAATGTTTGCACTCAGCAAAACTTCTATTTTTTCGGGGCAGGCACCCAATGTCTCGCTAGCCTTAGCCGCACAAAGTGCTACAGCAATCGGTTCTGTACAGCCAATGGCCGGAACGACTTCACGATTAATGAGGGCAATGATCTGCTCTCTTTCAGCTTTATCAATCATATTTATTTTTTATAGTTCTTCAGACCAGTTTCAAGGAAGTTCACATACTTGTCGATGTCTTCGTCGTACGAATAAGACTTGTTCAGTGGCTTGCCTTCATTGTCAATCAATACATAGAATGGCTGGGCATTAGCACCGAATTTTGAACTCTGCAGGTAACTCCATTTGTCGCCTAAAGTTCTCAGTGTACGCTGTTTGCCGTTTTCGTTTACTTTGATAGGTTCCGGCAGTGGAGTCTTATCGTCTACGTACAGCGTAATCAGTACATAGTCTTCGGTAATGAGTTTTTTTACTTTCGGATCAACCCATACGGCCAATTCCATCTTACGGCAGTTCACACATCCGTGTCCGGTGAAGTCGAGCATTACCGGTTTTCCGTTTTCCTTGGCATATTGCATACCCATATCGAAATTATCGAATTTTGCATGTACTTCATTATTAAATAAGTTGAAGTCCTGTGTGTTCAACGGCGGAGCAAAAGCACTTACAGCCTTAAGTGGTGCGCCCCACAAACCTGGAACCATGTAAACTGCAAATGCCAGCGAGAACAATGCCATGAAGAAACGTGGTACACTTACCTTATTATCATCGTCGTCGTGCGGGAATTTAATTTTGCCAAGCAGGTAGAAGCCCAATAGTGCAAATATCACAATCCATAATGCCAGGAAGGTTTCACGGTCCAGAATTCTCCATCCGTAAGCCAGGTCGGCAACCGACAAGAATTTCAAGGCAAAAGCCAGTTCCAGGAAACCAAGCGATACTTTGATGACATTCATCCATCCACCTGATTTAGGCATTGATTTCAACCAAGACGGGAACAAGGCAAAGAGTGTGAAAGGTAATGCCAATGCAATGGCAAATCCCAGCATACCGATAGCTGGTGCAATTACACTTCCGGTTGTAGATACTTCTACTAACAAGAAACCGATGATAGGACCGGTGCATGAGAATGAAACCAGTGAAAGCGTAAATGCCATGAGGAAGATGCTCAGCAAACCAGTGGTTTGTTCAGCCTTGCTGTCTACCGCATTGCTCCATTTAGAAGGTAATGTAATTTCGAATGCTCCGAAAAACGATGCAGCAAAAACAACAAGCATCAGGCAGAATAGGATATTGAAGATTGCATTTGTAGATAATGCATTCAAGGCACTTGCTCCAAATATAGCAGTAATGGCAAGTCCTAAACCTACATAAATCACAACGATAGAAGCTCCGTAGGTCCAGGCATCACGGATACCTTTTTTCTTGTCTTTAGTACGTTTCAGGAAGAAACTTACGGTCATCGGGATAATAGGCCAAACACAAGGCGTGAAGAGTGCAAGTAAACCTCCAAGCAAACCCGTAAAGAAAATATAAATCCAAGAGTGGTCAGCAGCGATAGTCTGTTCGCCAAATGCTTTCAGTTCTTCAGTAACAGGGCTCCAGTAATTTGCGATTTGACTGTTGTCTGGTGTACCCAATAAACTGGCTGTACCATTATCTGCATTATTGGATCCATCTGTAGCCTGTTCACCTTTTTTCCCGCTGAAAGAAAAATCCACACTGGTAGGAGGCAGACAGTTTTCATCGTTGCAGGCACCATATTCTAGATAACCTGTTACGTTGTAATTTTCGTCTATTATCTTAATTTTTTGAACAAAAGTTGCAGTTCCGGCAAAATAGCGGACTTGCATCTGGAAAATGGGGTCCATTTTGTCTATTTCAGTTCCCCTGGGCATGAGTTTGCCAACGACTTCGGCTCCTTCAATTTTATCTACATTGAAAGTTGCTGAGATGGGACCACCTTCAGGAAGGTCGGTAGAGTAGATATGCCATCCCTCTTCAACTTCTCCGGTAAATACAATCTCTGCTTCAGTGTCAGATATTGTAATCCATTCGGTCTTAAACTTTACCGGCTCCTGAATCTGTGCAAACACCGGTAAGCACAATAAGGCCATTAACAGCCCACATAGAAAATGCTTTTTACTCATGTAACGTACGTATTTAAAGATAATCACTAGGTTGTTTTCTAATAACTAATTATTTAGGTGTGCAAATATAATCATTTTTTTATTTTTTGCGTCATGCTATTGCAGAATTAAAAAAAATGCCTACCTTTGTATCGCAATTGAGAAACAACAACAGTTGTAATCATTGTTGGAGAGGTGGCAGAGTGGTCGATTGCGGCGGTCTTGAAAACCGTTGTACCGCGAGGTACCCGGGGTTCGAATCCCTGTCTCTCCGCTGTAACGCTCGTAAAATCAATATTTTACGGGCGTTTTTTTATCTCTGAATCTAAAATTACCTTCCAATTTACAGAATCAATGGACGAAATGGAACTAATGATGCGTTTACATCTGAATAACAAGCGTCAAGGACCAGGTAGTGAAGAAACTACGCTTTTAGCATTACAGCTTACTCATATTGATAGAAATAAAAGTTATCGGATTGCCGATATTGGGTGTGGTACAGGTGCCCAGACGATAACTTTGGCAAAGGCGCTTAGAGGTGAAGTTATTGCAATAGATCTTTTTGACGAGTTCTTGCACCAACTGGAAAAACGTGTGCAGAATGAATCATTATGTGCAACTGTTTCCACAATGTCTGCTTCAATGGATGCACTGCCATTTCAGCAGGAGGATTTTGATATCATTTGGTCTGAGGGGGCAGTTTATAATATGGGATTCCAAAGGGGAATTGCTTATTGGAAGAAATTCCTTAAGAAAGGAGGAATTCTGGCTGTTTCTGAGCTGTCTTGGATTACCAAAGACAGACCTGCTGACTTGGAAGAATTCTGGAATGGGGAATATGCAGAAATGAATACGGTTTCTGGAAAAATAAAGATGCTGGAAGATGCAGGCTATAAAGTTTTGGGGCATTTTATTCTACCTGAATACTGTTGGATGGATAATTATTATATTCCTCTATTGGCAAGTCATGATGCTTTTTTGCAGCAGTATGGGAATGAGGAAATGGCTCATCGGATAGTGGATATAGACAAGAAGGAAGTTGAGTTCTATAAAAAGTATAAGGACTACTATAGTTATGGTTTCTATGTAGCCCAAAAGCTTGCTGATTAATGTGAAATGGCTGTTTCCATTGGCTATTTTTTCCTTAAATCCTTCAACGCATTTTTGCTTGCTGCAGAAATACTTGGTTTTACTTCTTCCGATAGATATTCAAGGCATGCAGCCAATTCGCTCTTTAACTCGGGAAAAGGCTTGCACATTTTGGCAGCAAGTTTAATCATAACGGAACGGCTGCTGTCGCTTTCTTTGGAGTTGCTCATGTTGTTCAAGCAGAAATCGAGCAAGTCAGTTCTGAAGTTGGCGGTCATGGGTATGTCTGCCAGGATAGACAATATCAGTCCGCGGCGAATTTTTAGATTCGGAGAAATAGCCATATCTACTATTTTATCGTAGAATGGCATCAGGTATATTTCCTTATCCTCTTTGGAAAGATGTGATAGTATCCAGGCAGCATTATATGCGGCCTGTTCCTGTTCCGATTTCAATAGAACATTACAGAATTGGGCAATACCCTCTTCATTATGGTACAACTCTTTTACAAAGAGAAGAACTTCAGCTTTGGAAATTCGCTCGTTAAGTCTGTTCATAAAAAATTATCGATTGTTTTATTCTTTTCTCAATGATTTGTGCATGACAAAATTTGTCAGCTTTAGTTTATTTGCCTTGACTTTCTGACTCTTGATAACTTTATATCCTTTTTTCTCGAAAAAAGGACGTGCTGTCAGACTAACTTCCGATGTGATGTCTGTAACATTGAATTGTTGAGCTAGGGTTTCGATTTCAAAAAGGAGTTGCGTAGCCACCCCTTTGCCTTGCCAGTCTTTATGTACAAACATAGAGTGCAGGTACCCTTCTTTATTCATAGATGAAAAACCAACCAGACAATCATTTTCATCGAAAGCTCCAATATATTGATTATGGGAGAGGAGTTCCTTCCATCGTGCTGGGTCATCACCACACGAAGCCCAGTCTTCGACTTCTTCTTTAGTGTAATGTTGAATATTGATGTTCAATACAGTAGTGCGGAATAAATTCTGCATTTCTGGGATATCTTTTTCTTTGAGTGGATGAATTTTATATTGGGAGGTTAATCTTTTACTTGGATTTGTTTTGTCATTTGTAATTTCTTTTGCCATAATAAACTCTTTCTCTGTTTGTGTCCCTATATTAGGCAATTCCCGGAATGGGTGAATATTATTTCTGGAATTATTTTTCTTACCCTTCATTTTAGGATAAGGCAGCACTTTTTCCAATGCACTTATAACTTCCATGAAAGGATGTTTGTGTTCTACATCCAGAATATAATGTTCTTTGGCTCCATCATAAGGAAATCCAGTTTCGGCTTCTTGCATCATTTCTGCTATGGCCGGATGCTTTTTGATATAGGCAATATTATCACATATTAAAACTATAGGCTTTTCATTGATATAAATCATATATTCGCCGAACATTTTCCGGTGACGGATAGTTCCTATCCCTTCCAATTGGGAGCAGACAAATTCTAAAAAATCAATATTGCTTGCCATATACTTATTTTTTATGATACTTATATACAAAAATGGGGGAGCATAATGTACTTAATAAAACCAGTATCCACATATTTCCTGTTACTGGATTATATGCTTGAAATAATTCATACCAGGAAGAACCGGAAGAAAGTCCAAAGCTAAATTCAAAACAAATAGTAAGTAACATCCATACACTGCCTGTAAGCACACAATCTTTCCTTGAAAGATTTGTAATATGCGGCAGGGATAGACGCGTAACTATATATATTATTCCGGCAAGTAAAACTCCGCTCAGTGGCAAAGCCAGATTATCGGGTAAATATCTGTTCCAAATGTATTCACGAAGTCCTCCATTTAGTATTGCCAGTGGAATAAAGCAAAACCAAATCAATAAAATTTTAATCCATTTCATTGTTTTTGTCTGATTCATGAAGCGGCTTTTATAAAAGAATAACTTAGTTAAGCTTATTGGGCATTCCAGATAGCCTTTATGGTTTCCTCTTGGCTATATCCATAAGGAGAATTTTTGCTGCGTGTATTGGCTCTATACAGATTCTGAGTTTGGTTAGGACAGCAGATATCTCTTATGCCCGGCATTTCTACATGGCCGGCAGGGTCGGTTTTCTTCATCCATTCCCATGCATAGCGCAACCATTCGTTGCGATAGCTTTCCGGCTGTTTGGCAAACCAGGAAATCTCATCCCATCCCCAGGGAAAATAAGAGGTCGTATCGGCTACATTGACCGGTTCTTCTTTTCCATAATTGTCTATTTCCACCAAATAGGGCAGATGTTCGCAAACCCAACCCGAAGGAGTAATACAGCCCTTACTTTTCAGGTAGATGGCATCCAGATGGTTAACCCGCAACTCAGCCGGCTGTACATCGCCTTCTTTCCAAGGAGTTTCGGTCGGTATTGCACAGATACGCATAGGGAAAGAGTTGAAGTCTATCAGGCTTTTCCCGTCTTTTACCATACCTCCTTTCGGAGTATGAGCATCCAGTATGACCCATTTCCTGCGAGAATGCTGTGCGGCAAAGTCACGTATCTTGTCAATCAGTTTAATCCACCAGATTCTGTCCGGATCGTTCATGCCCATCAGTTCTATTTGTCCTAAGTGAAATGCTTCACATCCGATACGTATATAGGAACAGGCCAGATAATAGAACCATAACTGGGTTTCTTGTCTGCTAATATCGGGTACACTTCCTCCCGGATGCCAGTGGTCAACGTATTTCCCTTCCAGATTCAACATGTCCTTGTATTGAAAATGTCTCTTTTCAGGTTTTAATCCATATTCCTTGAACACCCATTCGGGTATTTCTATCAAATCAACCTTGTCTGATACCGCTTCAAACAGGCAAGCTTGGAAAACCAAATCGGCATCATAGGCATGCAGCTCTTCTATAATAGCTTGGGCATTACTCCAAAAAAGGGTATCCTTCAGTACTTGTTCGTTTTCCCAAAGCAGAATAGCACGACCCAGAAATTTGGCTCCAATGTTTTTTATCATGCGGATATCATCTTTCAGCTGTGCTTTTCCTTTGCGGGGAACCAGCAGATTGGTTACTGTAATAGAGCGGTCCAGATAGTTTTCAAGTACTTCCTTTTGAATACCTTGGCCGTCAAAATAATAAGATGGAGTTGTTTTTCCTATTATCCATCCGTGAAAGAGGAAACAGAATGTCAGTAATAAGATGCTTGGTTTAATCATGGTAAAAATATTATTAGGATTCAGGTAAAAAGTTCTATCAAATAGGACATTTCCCAGTAAAAGTAATCAATTTTTGGAACATATATAGGCTTGAGGAAACTATTTTGAATACGAAAGTTACCTGAGGGGCGAAAAGATAAAAGACTGCTTTGGAATGAAGCAGTCTTTTATGGAATGTTGAAATAAGGTGCGTATTATAATAAAATGACTTTTACGACTCGGGCACCATGTGCGCCCATAACCAACGCCTGTTCGATGTCGGCCGTTTTGGATGGTCCTGAGATAAAAGCCCCGAAACCATAACTGCCGGTATCAATTAACCGGTATGCTTCATGCATATTGTTGACGATATTGTTGCGGTCCAGTAAGATAACCAGTTCTTCTGAAATGAAATAAAGAGCGCGATGTTTAACATCTTGTTCAATCCATACTGCACCATTTTCTGCAACTCCTACTTTAGCTTGGACAATTGCGACATCTGTCCCGTTCAGGTCGGCCGGATTGTCAATCTCATCAGGATTAAAGGTGGCGCAAGTTATTCCTGGTATATTGGAGGCGATTCGTTTGTTTTCGGGATAGAGGGTATGGATAAGTTGATTTATATCTCTTCCTTTTTCTAACAGGATGGCTTCTCCGCCAACTTGTTTCATGATGTTACAGAATTGCTCTGTCAAATTCTGAAACGTCAGTGCGTGTGCTTCCAGCGCTGTAAGGTCTGGCTTATCATATTTCACCACAGTGGCACGCCGGATGCTTTGTAATATATCTTCTCTGCTGCTCATAACCGATTTATTTTACATTTCCTTTTTTCCACATGTCATTAAAGCTCTCTTTGGCAAAGTCGGGCATGTTGCGGTCTCCTCCCCAGGTAAGTCCTGCTGCTTTTAAGAGTTGCATTCCCCAAGGTGCCATGTGCATGGCTGTATTGAAAGCCCATGGACGGTTCATCATAGCAGCCATACCGCCTGACATGATTTTTTTCTTTTCATCTGCTTTTCCCAGTTGTCCTAATTTTTGTCTCCATAAGTAAATCTGTTCGGCCAAGTCGACCTTTGCTGGACAAACGTTCGAACACGAATGACACAGAGAGCAAGCCGATACGTTATCGTAATAATGTAACGGCGCTTTCAGCATACCCAGATTGATACCTATAGGGCCCGGGATGAAATAGGTATAAGAATATCCACCACTGCGACGGTAAACAGGACATGTATTCATACATGCACCACAGCGGATGCAGTTCAGAGTTTTTACGTGCTCGCGGTCTGCCAGGATATTGCTGCGTCCGTTGTCAACAATGATAATGTGTAATTCACCTCCTTCGCGAGGTTTACGATAATGGGTGGTATAGGTAGTGATGGGCTGTCCGGTAGCAGAACGTGCCAGCAGACGAGTGAATATACCTAGTGAGCGACGGTCGGGTACAATCTTTTCCATACCGAAGGCTGCAATCTGTAACTTAGGTTGTGAAGTTCCCATGTCGGCATTTCCTTCGTTGGTACATACCACGACTTCTCCTGTTGAGGCTACGGCAAAATTGGCTCCTGTCATGGCCGCTTCTGCATGAATGAATTTTTCGCGTAAATTTTTTCGGGCAGCATGGGTCAGGTAAGTCGGGTCAGAATTTCCTTTTTCAGTGCCCATTTCTTTTTCAAACAGTTCTCCTACCTGCTCACGTTTGATGTGGATGGCGGGCAATACGATGTGACTGGGTTTCAGATGCATCAACTGCAGAATGCGTTCTCCCAAATCGCTTTCTACGACTTCTATGCCTTTACTTTCGAGGAACGGATTTAGTTCGCATTCTTCAGCCAGCATAGATTTGCTCTTTATAAAATGTTTTACACCGTGCTGGCTTAGGATGGTATAGATGATATTGCAATACTCTTCTGCATCTTTAGCCCAGTATACATGGGCACCATTAGCACGGGCGTTGCTCTCAAATTCCAGCAATAATTCGTCCAGGTGGCTGTTGCTGTATAGTTTGGTAGCACATGCAGCTTCCCGCAGTTCTTCCCATTCGGGAACATTTTTGCTCAACTTATCTCTTTTTGCTCTGACTAGCCAGAGTGTTTCATCATGCCATGCAGCCTGTTTCTTATTCTGCAGAAACTTGCCGGCTGCCTTTGAATGTTTCGTACTCATAATCCTGCAGCCAATATTTCAACAATATGTAATGTTTTGATGGGTAATTTTTCTTTTTCGATGATACCGTTCTGGTGCATCAGGCACGAACAGTCTGCTCCTGCAATGTATTCGGCTCCGGTAGCCAGATGCCGGTGCACTTTGTCGTGTCCCATCTGAATGGATACTGCATTTTCTTCTACAGAGAACATTCCTCCAAATCCGCAGCATTCGTCTTTGCGTTCCGGTTCTACGATTTCGATGTCTTTAACCAGCGACAGCAGGTTATACAGCTTGTTATAATGTGGAATGTTCAACTCGCTGGGAGCAGAGAGGTGCAGCAGTCGTACACCGTGGCAACTGTTTTGTAGAGAAACTTTGTGTGGAAAACGTGCCGGGAGAGAAGTAGGTTTTACTATATCGTGAATAAATTCGCAAATCTCGTATATTTTTCCTTCGCTGGCACAGCGGTGTTTTTCCTGTTTCAGAAGGTTTCCGTAATGGTCGCGTACGAAAACCACGCAACTGGCAGAAGGACCTACGATATAGTCGTAATCTTTGAATTGTTCGTCGAAATGGTGAGCCAACTGGGTAGCTTTATCTTCAAATCCCGCGTTAGCCATCGGTTGTCCGCAACAGGTTTGATCCAGCGGATAGTCTACATCAACTCCCAGGCTTTTCAGTAATTTGTAGGAGGCTACTCCTACCTGAGGGTAAACAGCATTGATGTAGCAAGGTATAAATAGGCCTACTTTCATGATAGTTGTGTTTTTTAGTATTTATATTTTGTTTTAAATTGGAAGTATACTCCTTATCTGACGCAAATGTATAGAAAGATGTTATAGGTTGTTCTCGGATACCTAATAAAATTTCTTTACTGAGAAAATATTGCTTGAAGTATCCATAAGAGTTTTTTAACGAATATTCGGAATGTATACAAACTTTTTCTTATTTTTATGGCTAACTAGATTAACTAAAGTGTAAATAAGATGGAACACGATGATAAAAAATGGGAAATATTAGAGAGTGAGTATTTGATTCGTCGTCCGTGGCTTACTGCCCGGAGAGACCACGTACGTTTACCTGATGGTGTGGAAAACAAGGAATATTATGTACTTGAGTATCCGGATTGGGTTAATGTCATTGCTATTACGGTCGATGGAAAATTCGTGATGGAACGTCAGTACAGACACGGATTACAATGGACAGGGTATGAAATATGTGCAGGTGTATGTGAGTCTGGTGAGAACCCTCTGGAAGCAGCGAAGCGAGAACTGTGGGAAGAAACCGGTTTTGGAGGAGGAGAGTGGAAGTTGCAAATGACAATTTCGGCTAACACAAGTACCATGACAAATGTGTGCCATTGTTTTGTGGCAACAGGTGTAGAACGGATTTCGGAACAACATTTGGAAGCGACAGAAGATATTTCTGTGCACTTGCTGACAGTAGATGAAGTTCGAAACTTGCTTGTCGGTAATGAAATCAGACAAGCATTGATGGCTGCACCCTTGTGGAAATACTTTGCAGAACAGCATTTGCTATAGTGTGATATGAAATAAATGACTAAATTTCGTATTATGAAGGACATGAAATCATTGGCAGTATTTATTACTTTTCTATTTCTTTTATTCCCGGCATCAGCGGCGAATCATGTTCCGGATGGTTGGTGTATAGAAATCCAGTCGCGTGAAAACTATAATGGGGTGACCTTGGCCAATGGGCGTATCGGTCTGGTGAGTGGTGCCGATTTGTTCGCTGTTTCAGAAATCGTTCTGAATGGAGTGTACGACAGGGAATATGCCGGTGGAGTAAGCCGTCTGGTACGCGCTCCTCTTTATACCGGATTACAATTAAAGATAGAGGGGCAGCCGGTAGATCATGCAACCGTTTCGCACTGGAAACAGTCTTTGGATATGAGACATGCCAGTCTGACCACTTCGGTGCAATATCATGGTGTCCGGATTGAGTATACTTTGCGGGCTTTGCGGAATTTGCCTTTCATGAGTCTGGGCGAAATTGCGATTACGCCCGATAAAGACGTAGACATTGAACTGGTAAATAAAGTCTCTTTTCCCGAAGAACTGCGCGACGGAAAGTCGCATTTTAAAATGATGCGCGATGCCGAAGCCTATATGCCGGTTTTGGTTGCCGAAGCAGAAAGTCTTACCGGCATGCAGCAACTGGCTACCTGTAGCGCCTTTTTGTTCGAGCCCGGAACGGCAGGCGAGGCCGATACCCGAAATGTGAAAGGTGAGGATGGAAATGCCTCTTTTTCGAAAAGACTGAAAAAAGGTGAAACTTTCCGGTGTGCCTTGGTGGGTGCAGCCTGTTCCTCGCGCGACTTTGCCGACCCGAAAGGAGAAGCAGAGCGCATGGTGGTGTTTGCGTTGCGCCAGTCTGCTGCTTATTTGATAGAGGGGCATAATGCACATTGGGATGATTTATGGAAAAGCGATATCGTAATCGAGGGTTGTCCCGAAGACCAGCAGGATGTCCGGCTGGCATTGTATCATCTGTATTCGTTTCAGCGGAAAGGTTCGCGTTTAAGCATTCCTCCCATGGGCTTGTCTACCGTAAAAGGTTATAACGGCCATGTCTTTTGGGATGCCGAATTGTGGATGTATCCGCCGGTTCTGCTCTTGAATCAGGATTTGGCCAAGGCACATATTGATTACCGTTCCGACCGGCTTGCCAAAGCGGTGCAGCGTGCAGAAATGTTTGGCTACCAGGGGGCCATGTATCCGTGGGAAAGCGATGATTATGGAGAAGAGGCCACTCCCACCTGGTGTCTGACCGGAACTTTCGAACATCATATTACCGCCGATATCGGCATTGCCTTCTGGAACTATTATCGGGTGACGCGTGATAAGGAGTGGTTGCGTGAAGAGGGTTATCCGGTTATCCGCCGTGTTGCCGATTTCTGGGTGTCGCGTGTATCCCGCAATGAAGACGATTCTTACTCCATAAAGAATGTAGTAGGGGCAGATGAGTATGCACCGAATGTAGATGACAATGCTTTTACAAACGGAGCGGCCAAGGTAGCTCTGACAAATGCGGTCAAGGCTGCACAGGTACTGCAGGTACAGCCCGATGAACGCTGGACAAAGATAGCCGACGGCATACGGTTTTACTATATGGAAGACGGCACGATGATGGAGCACTCCCGCTATCAGGGCGAAATGATTAAGCAGGCAGATGTGAATCTGCTGGCATATCCGTTGGGCATCGTCACAGAGCCGGAAGCCGTTAAACGCGATTTGGCCTACTATGAAGAAAAGATTGACAAAGTGAACGGCCCCGCCATGGGAAGTGCGATTCTTTCGGTTTTGCATGCCCGTTTGGGGGATGCCGAAGAAGCCTATCGTTTATTCAAGAAAAGCTATATACCCAACAGGCGTCCTCCTTTTGGCGTTTTGTCCGAATCGCCGGCTTCGAACAATCCTTATTTTGCAACAGGAGCCGGAGGCATGTTGCAGGCGGTGCTGTATGGGTTTGGCGGACTGGAGCTGACCGACAACGGTGTGGAGCAGCGTACTCCTGTTTTGCCGAAGGCTTGGAAATCGCTTACCATAAAGGGGGTAGGTATGGAGAAGAAGGATATAATCATTCATTAATTTAATAACTATAACATGAAAAAACTATTGACATTATTGGGCGTATTGGGTATGTCGGTTGCGGCATGGGCGCAGACGCTGAACTCTCCCGACGGGAATCTGAAGCTGACTTTCGGACTGTCGGCAGAGAAAACTCCTGTTTATTCGCTGGAATATAAGGATAAGCAGGTGGTGAAAGAGAGTAAGATGGGTTTTATATTGAAACCGGCCTTGGATTTCAGCAAAAATTTCTCGGTTGTCGATACGGAGTTCTCCGAATCTACATCGACCTGGAATCCGGTGTTGGGACAGTATCGTGAGATAGAAGACAACCATAAAGAGATGCTGGTCGAGCTGAAGCAGGAAAAAACCGGATGGCTGCTGAACATCCGTTTCCGTTTGTTCGACGATGGACTGGGTTTCCGTTATGAATTCCCCGTGCAGGGAAATTTACGTCATTTTACGTTGGTCGAAGAGTTGACAGAATTCTGTCTGGCCGGTGACCACAAGGCTTTCTGGATACCTGCCGACTACGACACCAATGAGTTTCCTATTACGACTTCCAAATTGTCGGAAGTGGCCGGACTGATTGATAAGGTCCGTGAAGAGCCTTTGGCTGCCAAGGCGCCCACACCGGGACTTGCCGTGCAGACTCCTTTGATGTTGAAGTCGGACGATGGTTTATATATCAATATCCACGAGGCCGCATTGGTGAATTATCCGGCTATGTGTCTGAATCTGGATGACAAGAATTTTGTGATGAGTTCTCACCTTACCCCTGATAAAAATGGAAACAAGGGCTTTATCCAGACGGGCAGCGTTACCCCCTGGAGAACACTGGTGGTGAGTGATGACGCACGCGACATCTTGGCCTCTAGCCTCATTCTGAATCTGAATGAGCCTTGCAAGCTGGAGGATACTTCTTGGATTAAACCCACTAAATATGTAGGTGTGTGGTGGGAGTATTTTGTAGGAGGTGGCTCTACCTGGTCGTACACCGATTATCAGGATATAGTGATTGGACAGACCGACTATACGAAGCTGAAACCGCACGGACATCATGGTGCCAATACGGCTCACGTGAAAGAGTATATTGATTTTGCTGCCGAAAACGGTATGGATGCTGTTTTGGTAGAAGGATGGAACGAAGGCTGGGAAGCTAACTTTGCTTATATCAAGGAGTATATATACAGTTTCACCAAACCTTATCCCGATTTTGATGTGGAAGAATTGCAGCGTTATGCAGCATCAAAGGGCGTAAAAATCATCATGCACCATGAAACAACCTCTTCGGTGGCCGATTATGAACGCCAGTTGCACGATGCTTTCCGTTTCATGAAAAAATACGGATACGATGCTGTCAAGACAGGTTATGTAGGTCCTATCATTCCACGCAGCGAGTACCATGACGGACAGTGGATGGTGAATCATTATAATTATGTGGCCAAGACTGCTGCCGACTACAAGATTATGGTGAACTCGCACGAGGCTGTCCGCCCCACGGGTATGTGCCGCACATATCCTAACTGGATTGCGCAGGAGTCTGCCCGCGGTACAGAGTTTGAGTCTTTCAACGGGAACAATCCCGACCATACGACCATTCTTCCGTTTACGCGCCTGATGGGTGGTCCGATGGACTATACTCCGGGTATCTTTGAAGGCGACCTGTCGGTTTATGGTTCGAACAAGGCCAAACTCAGTACGACACTGGTTAAGCAGCTTGCTCTGTATGTCACGATGTACAGTCCTTTGCAGATGGCAGCCGACCTGATAGAGAACTATAGAAAATATCCGGATGCATTCCAGTTTATCAAGGATGTGGCAGCCGACTGGGACAACACCTATATTCTGGAAGCCGAGCCGGGAGATTACATTACGATAGCCCGTAAAGCCAAAGGAGTGAACGAATGGTTTGTAGGAGGTATAACAGACGAGAACGCACGTGAGGCTGTGATTGACTTTAGTTTCTTGCCTGCCGGTAAAAAGTATGTTGCCACGATTTATGCCGATGGCAAGAAAGCCGACTGGCGTACCAATCCGAAAGATTATGTTATCACCACCCGGAAAGTTACTTCGAAAACGACGCTGAAACAGCGTCTGGCGCCGAGTGGAGGTGTGGCAATCAGCATTAAGGAGCTTCCTTGATATAGAAAACTTTATTCGATAGCTGAAAGTACAGGTGTTTCCTGCTGCGGATATATGTTGCAAGGGGAAATACCTGTATTTTTTATTTACGGATTTTTTTGATGAAACAGTAGAAAGAGAGCCGAAAAATTTTGAGTTATTAAATTTCTGCCTATATTTGCGTCCGAAACAAATGGGGCATTAGCTCATCTGGCTAGAGCGCGACACTGGCAGTGTCGAGGTGACCGGTTCGAGTCCGGTATGCTCCACAACAATAAAAAACGCTGCATTCGGTTGGGGAATGCAGCGTTTTTTTATTGTTGTGGAAATTATTACTTCTTGATGATATCCGTAAGCTTAATGCTCTGGAAAGTCATGTGGGCAACACTACTTTCGTACAGGATACCGATGGTTTCCTTGTCAATCATCGTCAGGCAAGAATATCCCCAGTTATAGCCTTCGTCCAGCAAAAGCTGATATTCCTCAGGCCATGTATTTCCACCGTCCAGACTGATTTTGATTGTCATATCCTTACGTGCACTGGTAGAATTCGGATTCGAGAAAATAAGCAAGTCTTTTCCCAGAACATTGTCTTTAGCCGGAACACTGATGAGGCTGGCCATACATACCGGTTCGATGAGGGCTGTGCGTGATGATTCATGCTCTTTCCACGTTTTTCCGAGGTCGGTTGTGGTATATACCGCACGGCTTCCTCCGCGGTTGTCGCGCATGTTGAGCATCAATACCCCCGGAGAAACTTCTGCCACCTGCGATTCGGTGGTATTGGTACGGGCATACTGGTGAATTTTCCAGGTTTCGCCACGGTCCTTGCTATACATGATGCCGGCATTGGGAACACGTGTCTTGTCGATAAACTGAATCGGGAATACCAGTGTACCGTCACTCATGGTTATACCTCTTCCGGGGCCCTGCAGCAGGAAGTACCATTCGGGCAGTTTTACCTGCTCGGTGATATTGATTGGAGCCGACCAGGTTTTACCGTCGTCGGTACTTTTGGCCAGTACCAACTGTGCCGTGTGGTACATGTCCATTCCCTGATGTGAGCTCCACCATGCACGCTGGTTACCCATGCCGTGTGTCCAGGCAGCTACAATCCATACGGTATTGGTTTTGGTATCGACCAGAATAGACGGGTCGCCTACACCGTTCTGTGCGGCTGGAAGTCCTCCGGTTTCACCGAATGAAAGAGGCAGACGCATCTTTTCCCAAGTCTTGCCTCCGTCGGTGCTTCGGCTTAAACCTATGTCAACATGTTCCTGCAGGTCCACACTGCTGTTGTAGCGCACATCGTATACGCCCAGTAAAGTTCCCTTGTTCGTAGTGACGAGTCCGGGGATTCGGAATGCAGCCGAACCGTCATCTCCTGCGTGGCGTACACCAATTGCAGTGCGGTGTGCGATATTTTCCGGTGAAACCACTTTCATGGGGGCACTGCTGCCATCTGCCTTGATGTCGGTTATATCGGCCGAAACAGTGGTGTGCAGTGAAGCCGACGGTTTCATTTCAATACTAACCCAGAAGAAATTGAATCCGGGGAAAAGCTTCTGTTGCGCTTTCAGTGTAATGCTGTTGCTCTGTGGCTGTTGGGTGGCTTTCAGGATAGAGTAAGACGGGTTGGCAGCCAGTGTATTGCCAGGCTGGTTGCTGGAAATATATTCTACCGGAGCAAATCTTTTTTTGCCTCTGTCCTGCGGAGCTTCCGTACCGCTGTAATACAGTTTGATACTTTTTATTTCAGAAAGCTGCGTGTTTTTGTTTAGTTGCAAGGTTACTTCGTCCAACTCTTTTGTTTCAAGCGCATTTACACGCATGTAGAACAGCACGTTGTCTTGTCTTTCAATGAGGATGGGATACTGCGGCTCTTTTACAAAAATAGTATCCGAAGCGTGAGTAGCCAATGCTCCTAATATGCCTACGGCCAGAGAGAATAGTCTTTTCATGATGGTAGTAGATTTAAACTTTAATTTTTCCAATTAATTTTCTTATTTTTCCTTTTCCTATGATAGGAGCATGAGGGTCTTCCGGAAAAACAATGGCAAATTGTCCCGGAAGCAGGTCTATATAGGTTGTCGGGCGGTCTGCATACAAGGCACATTCTTTTTCTTCATCATAAGCTTGTACTTCTTGTTCCAGGTCTTCCAGTGCTTTCCAGCCAATGGTTTCCTTGCCTTCGAGCAGGATGTGCACGTCGATGTACTTTCTGTGTACTTCGAGCACTTGCTGGTCGGCTGTCAGACACGTTGGTTCTGAATTGTTGATGAACAAATTGTCACCGTCCAGTTCGATACGCCCGCAGGCGGTGTGCAGCAAGTCGTGACTTTTCACATAGTCGAAGAGTTGCTTCAGGAGTGGATTCAGCTTTTCCACTCTTTCACTGTTTTGTAAGTTCGATAAAATCATGTTTAAGTAGTTATTCTATAATTATTGTAGTAAGTTCGTATTTCACGGTTGGATTGCATTAATGGGATAAGTCACAATTTCAGAAGTCCGGATGCCGGGCTTGATTTCACCACAAATCATATACAGCATGTTCTTATGGATAAGCAATACTCCTCCGGCTTTTTCCATACCTTTCATACCGGGAATTACCTGCCAGGTTTTGGCAGAGGTATTCCAGATGAGTCCGTCGTTGTTGAACCGGTACCATTCCGGCTCATGAGTCAGGTAGTCCTGACCGGCATTGCCTTCGAGAGCTGCTTTAAATATGGCATAGTTGACTCCTCCTGTAAATAAAACCGCATTGTCATTCAGGGTTACGCCGGCACCTCCGGTCTGTGTCCGGATATTGCTGTTTTTATCTGTCGGCAGACTGATGGGAGCTTCCCATTTGTGAGTTTGCAGATTATAGGGAAGCATGTCGGCAGAAAGTATACATCCGCTCTGTTTGTCATATTGATAGCCCCCGGCCAGAAAAAGATAACCGGGGAGAGATGTAAGTGCCGGCTGAATGCGGGCAGGTCCCGGATAGTTGGCTAGCTTTATCCATTTGCCCTTGCCTTGAATCGGGTAGGCATATAAGGCCTGGTCATTATTTCCCTGGTTGCCTCCGCTTATGTATAAAAACTGTCCGTCTGTCGTAGCGGATGCATTGTCTATGCTTACGGGCAGACGGATACCCTGATGAACAGAGAATAGCTTTGTAAGCGTGTCAAGCCTGATTTCGTATACGTTTTTTAAGCTGGATTTACTGTTCATCCCTCCCAGACAGTATAATTTATTCCCTGTACTTACCGTTGCTCCATAAGCTACAGGCTCAGGAAGGTCCGGCAATTTTATCCACTGTGCATCTGCTTCGGCGGTATTGAGTGCATAACCTTCGGCATAATAAACTTTTGTTCCACCTTGTGCAGCGGGAACATCCGGAAAATTGCATCCTCCGTAAACAATCAGCCAGTCACCGATGAATCCGGCAAACGGTGCCGATACACCGTTGGGGTTGGGGTAGGCAGGTATTGTTTGTGCTGTCAGTTGATTAAAACAGACAAGGACAAGTAGAAAAAGTATCACTAAAAGTCTATGCATATTTTAAAGGAATGGTTTTGTTTAGGCCAAATTTATACATAAAAAAGGATATATCAGTCTAATTACTGTCTCTTATACACATCTCCGAGCCC
>USQO01000024.1 GCA_900556845.1 uncultured Bacteroides sp.
GAGCCTTATCGTCGGCAGCGTCAGATGTGTATAAGAGACAGATAATAAATTATCAAGAAAACATGATTGAATACATAAAAGGAGAACTTGCGGAAATTACGCCGGCACTTGCCGTTGTGGATTGTAACGGTGTGGGATACGAAATAAATGTTTCATTGAACACCTATTCGGCTATACAAAACAAAAAAGAAGTAAAGCTTTATATTTACGAAGCTATCCGAGAAGATGCTTACGTTCTTTATGGATTTGCGACAAAGCAGGAACGCGAATTATTTTTGCTCCTCATCAGCGTATCTGGAATAGGAGGTAATACAGCCCGCATGATTTTATCAGCGCTCAGCCCCTCTGAATTATGTAATGTTATCAGCAGCGGTAACGAAAAGTTGCTGAAAACAGTAAAAGGAATCGGACTGAAAACGGCCCAGCGTATCATTGTGGAATTGAAAGACAAGATAGTAAGTACGGGTATCGATGCGGCTGCACCGGTAAGTACAGCGGTAACCAACCTACAAACTGAAGTATACGAAGAAGCTGTTGCAGCGCTTACCATGCTGGGATTTGCTCCGGCACCTTCGCAAAAGGTTGTGGCCGCTTTATTAAAGGAAGAGCCTGATGCACCGGTAGAAAAAGTAATTAAGCTGGCTTTGAAAAGGCTTTAATCGGCCTTTTCATCCCATACAGCAAAAAAACGGCATGTTTTTCATTTTCTACTGTAAACGAAAAACATGCCGTATATCATAAAGAAATCAGAAATGGATTCCAAAAACAAAATAGGCTCCTTCTGTGGCCGGATTCCAGGCCAATGATGCACTAAGGGGTAAAGCATATTGCTTAGTAATCGGAATTTCTTTTGACGCTGTCACTGCGACCTCCGTTACTTCGAAACCTCCAGTTCCTTCATTATAGTAATCGGTAGCCCAGGGCACAGCTCCGGCACGTACTTCCCAGTCGATTCCTCCTAATGCAAAAGGAGCCGACAGTTCGAAATAAGAAGAGTAAGCACGTTTGCCCGATAGGGTTACTCCATCAGCACCAGCAAAATTGGTATACCAGTTGGCTGCCAGCCATCCAAAGTCATAACCCAATTGTGCTTCGAAAACATGAGCTGTATTCCGGGCTCCATAGTGAAAGAATCCGACTTCTCCGTCGGTCCAATAATCGGTCACCGATACTGAAAAGCCATTCACTTCGTATCCTAGCGTCAAATCTATTTCTTTGGTATCTTCTTTATCAAAACCTACAGAACCCCACGCTGTAAAATAGAGTCCTTTGTATCCCAATGAAAAAGAAGGCTGCACACTTACACCTCCCAAATCCTGGCCTCGCCAAACATATCCACTCACCAAGTCGGCCCCGACACTGGCTTCCACTTTATCCTGCGCAAAACAGGCAAAAGGGAATGCGGCCAACAACAGCAGACCTGTTTTCTTCAAAAATTGTTTTTCCATAACCTTATTACCTTACTTATACTCTATGTATTGAAAACTTATCCTTATAAATATTTACAAGCTATCAGGCAATACTGACAGTTTCATGCTGTTAGAGCCTTTAATGAGAATATGGTAGCCCCCAGGACGATGTTGCTGAAAATAGGCTACGGCATCGAATACCGTGGCAAAGACCTGAAACGGATGATTTACAGCAGCAAACTCTGTTCCTACCAAAAATACTTCGTCAAATGCTGCCAGTTGGAGAAAATCGGCTATCCGCTGGTGTTCCTCACGACTAGCGGTACCCAGTTCTTTCATATCTCCCAGTACAACCATTTTCTTTTCTGCCTTCATTGCTGCAAAGTTGGTAAGAGCCGCCATCATGCTGGTAGGATTGGCATTATAGGCATCTACTATCAGCAGATTATATCCCGTATCCTTCAGCTGTGAACGGTTATTCTGCGGAATATAGGTTGCAAGGGCATGACATACAGCCTCCTCGTCTACCTTGAAATAGGTACCGATAGCTGCGGCAGCCAAGGCATTATCAATGTTATAGGCTCCAATCAGATGGGTATCGACTGTGTGTTGCGAACAATCGGCATGCTTCCAGGTAAATGAAAGGTATGGTGAGCAACCGGTTACTTTTCCGCTTACAAACAGACCGTCTTCGGCTCCATAGCGAATGCAGTCCAGACCTGAAGCAATACGATTGAGATAAGGGTTTTCATTCTGAAGGAAAATTTTACTACCCTCCTTTCCACGCAGATAGTCGTACAGTTCGCCTTTGGTACGGATGACCCCCTCGAAAGAACCGAATCCTTCCAGATGGGCACGGCCTACATTCGTAATGATTCCAAAATCCGGTTCGGCAATGTGTACCAGTGTATCAATCTCGCCGGGATGGTTGGCTCCCATCTCTACTACAGCAAGCTCGTGTTCTGGTTTTAACTGTAACAGCGTAAGTGGAACGCCTATGTGATTATTGAAATTTCCCTGTGTGTAGAGTACATTATATTTTTGCTGCAATACTGCTGCAATGAGCTCTTTAGTGGTAGTCTTCCCGTTGGTGCCTGTTATACCTATCACCGGTGTACCTAGTTTACGTCTGTGATAATTGGCCAACTTTTGCAGGGCTTCCAGACAATTTTCTACATAAAGCAACTGAGGACAAGATTCATCAGCATATTCTGCCTCATCAATCACTGCATAACGGCATCCCGATTCGATTGCTTTACGGGCAAAAGCGTTTCCATTAAAATTTTCTCCTTTCAAAGCAAAGAAAAGAGAACCGGCAGGGCAGTTACGGCTATCTGTCGTAACCGATGTACAGGCTTCGAAATATTGATATAAAACCGAAATATCCATTTTATTTCACTTTAATTTTTATGCGAACAAAGATACAGGAAAAATAGCGGACAAAAGTGTAAAAAATGAATTATTGTATGTACTTTTGCCTGTCAATTGATGAAACAGCAAAATGAATACAGTGAACAGCATGTATATAAATATAAAAGGTGAACTGATGGACTTATCCGTGCCACGCATCATGGGAATCCTGAACGTCACACCCGACTCTTTTTTCGAAGGAAGCCGGAAGCAGACGGAGGCAGAAATTATAGAACGAGTACACCAGATTCTGGCAGAAGGAGGCGACATCGTTGACATCGGTGCTTATTCTTCACGTCCCAATGCAGAGCATATCAGCAGCGAAGAAGAAATGAAACGGCTGCGCAACGGACTGACCATCATAAACCGTGAGTTCCCGCAAGTCAAGCTCTCTGTTGATACATTCCGAGCTGATGTTGCCCGTATGTGCGTAGAAGAATATGGAGTGGGTATCATCAACGACATCGCTGCCGGCAATATGGATAATGATATGTTTCCTGCAGTAGCCCGTTTAGGAGTTCCATATGTCATGATGCACATGCAGGGTACGCCACAAAACATGCAGAGTAACCCACACTACAAGCATCTGCTGAAAGAGGTTATTCTGTATTTTTCGGAAAAAACAGCACAACTGCGTGACCTTGGAGCCAAAGATATTATTCTGGACCCGGGATTCGGTTTCGGAAAAACGCTTGAGCATAACTATGAATTAATGAATAAGCTGGAAGAACTCCAACTGTTCAACATGCCAATACTGGTAGGAATATCCCGTAAATCGATGATTTACAAACTGCTGGGAGGAGATGCCAACAGTGCATTGAACGGTACGACAGCACTCCATGCCGTAGCATTGATGAAGGGTGCAAACATTCTGCGGGTTCACGATGTAAAGGAAGCTGCTGAAACGGTTCGCATCTTTTCGGCTCTAAAGCAACCGTCTACAACTCAGACTATATAACTTTTTAATAACATACACACGGCCATGTTTTTTGATTTTAGCGTAAAGGACTTGATAGACATCCTGCTTGTTGCCTATCTGCTGTATAAAACTTATAAACTGATGAAATCATCCGGTTCAATCAATATTTTCATCGGTTTGCTGGTTTTCATCATTATATGGATTATAGTCTCTCAAGTTTTACAGATGCGCCTGTTAGGATCGATTTTTGACAAGCTGGTCAGTGTAGGTGTCATAGCGGTAATTGTTCTATTCCAAGATGAAATCCGCCGTTTTCTGCTTACGTTGGGGTCAAGACACCGTACAAGCAGCTTATTTCGCTTTTTATGGGGTAACTCTGAGGAAACGAGCGACAAAGAAGCCATCATGCCTATTGTACTGGCTTGTATCAATATGAGTAAAGGAAAAGTAGGAGCTTTGATTGTTATTGAGAAAGATATTCCGCTGGAAGAAATTGTCAACACAGGCGATACGATTGATGCCAATATCAACCAGCGGCTTATAGAAAACATTTTCTTTAAAAACAGTCCGCTACACGACGGTGCGATGATTATCAGCAATAAGCGTATTCGTGCTGCCGGCTGTATTCTGCCTGTTTCGCATAATCTGGATATCCCGAAAGAATTGGGATTACGCCACCGGGCTGCCATGGGAGTATCGCAAGAAACAGATGCAATGGCTATTATCGTATCGGAAGAAACGGGTGGCATTTCCATTGCCTACAAAGGGGAATTCCATTTGCGTCTGACTCCGGAAGAGCTGGAACGGATGCTGACTCAAAAAGAAGAATAAATTAAGCTAGTCGAGCATCAGACTCATATAAGGATGTACGGCCTCGAATAATAATTGGGTAAACCGACTAATATTGCATGAGAGAGGAGAATTTGCTAGCGTGGTCGTCTTTCGGCACACTCCATCTTGTAAAACATAGCAACCATTATTCTGAGGAATAGCCTCATCACCGGTAATGTGAATGCTAAGATTGAGCTCGGGATGAAAAGCAGCTACTCTGTCCAATAATTTCTGCACGTGAATGGCACGTCCCATTCCCAACATTTTCTGGTTCAATTGTGCTGGAAAGAGATAATGCAGAAATTCTGCCTGATAATAAGATAAGATAGATTGGAGAACTTGGTCTGTTGATAACGTTTCATCAAGCAACAATTCTTTGACCCAAAGAGCATTTTCCATATGATAAAGGAAAGCAAGACCCGCTATCTGTCCTGCTTTATCAACAACGAACAATTCGCCTCCGGAAATTTTCAAATCTCCTAAAATTATTTGGAAATCTTCTTTCGAATGCTGTATACAATAGCTTCTGGCAGCCATTGCCTGCTTAAAGTAGTGATATACTCCCGGGGAAACTGCTTGATTCAAGGATACAGAAATCAAAGAAAGCACAGAGTTTTCAACAACTTGTTCATAAGTTACTTTTCTTATTAACCGTTCACCGTATCCAAAGCAATCGGCATAACCAAAACGACCATAATAGTTCTTCAAGGATTCTTCAGCTGGAATCAGGGTACTCAGCAGGATACCTTCATCAAACATTTGCCTATGAGTTTTATCCAGCAGTTGTGCCATATAGCCACGGCTGCGATAGTCCGGGTCGGTACAGGCTCCCGATATGTAAGCCGTAGCAATGGTATCACCATAGAAGGTCATCGGATAAGGGATGGCTTGTAAGGCTGCCACAACTTTTCCTTCATGATAGAGGGTACGGCTGACAGCATCGTTATAGCGTTCTGTAAAATAGAAGTCTACAAACGCTTCCGAATCGTGAAAACAACGTTTCCACAGACTCTTTACCTGCTCTTTTTCCTGAGAGTTCATCTTAAAACAGCATTATATTTTTCCAAAATAGTATCCGGATTATATGACAGTTTGGCTTTTCTGAGTCCTTCAAGTCCAAGGTCTTCCTCGCGGTTAATATATAAATAGGTATCGGGAAGACTGTTTGCAAATTCGTAATTAATCATGGAATAAGCACCTTCGACATCGGCATCAGCTTTTTCCACACACGTATCGAACGTAGTAGGATTGATAGGTGAACCGTAAGTAAAGGCAACGATTCTTCCTTCAGCAAACAAAACGCCACCCTGTATATCTAAAGCATCCATATTCTCCAACACAGTCTGCATGGAGCACCGTTCTGCCTGTAGGGCCTCGTTCTCCGCACAGTCGTTAGCTTTGCACCACTGTGATTCCAAACGAATGCATTCGGGAATGAGCTCTTTAGTTAGTAATTTATATACATAATCCGGATAGCGATTCTTAAAACGATTGATATGATTCCGTTTAGGCTGATATTTTTTGCCTTTCAAGCTTGCCAAATCGGTACGTAAGTAAATATAGTCTGCATAATCACGATCGGTTGTAAATTCGAATTTACCGGGAAATTTATCTTCTATAATATCAAGTATGTCCTTGCAAATTCCTGCCAACCGAAAAGTAGCTCCTTTATGGAGAGCATCTGACTGTAAGTCCAGCAATACTTCTTCCAGACATCCAGCTCCTACCGGCATCATATATGTCAACTCTTGCTCTATATAAAATCGGAAAAGCAAAAAGCCTTTCCATTCAGCCAGCTCTGTCTGATACAGAAAGCGCCAGCTGAACAAATTGGTGAAACACAGGTCACAGTTTCTACGAGAACTGACAAATGTATATTTCTTTACCAGCTCTTTATCTTCTAATTCTAAGGGCCTGAATGGGATCATATTTTCAATCGATTAAATATATAATGTACAGACTACATCAAACCTAAAATACGAAGGATTGTCGGAGTCAGCAGAGCAGTTAACAGACCGTTTAAAGTAAGTCCCAAACTAGCAAATGCTCCATACTTTTTACTGATTTCCATTGCTGTTGATGTACCTACAGCGTGTGATGCTGTACCTAACGAAAGGCCTTGTGCAATCGGGCTTCCTACGCGTCCAACCTGCAATATCTTAAAACCACAAACAGCTCCAAACAGTCCCACAACAATCACTACCGCCGCCGTAAGTGAAGGTATTCCTCCTATAGTTTTGGTTACTTCCATAGCAATGGGAGTTGTTACTGACTTAGGGGCCAATGACATTACAATCTCGGGAGTAGCTCCCATAAGCTTCGCGATAAGCACTACCGAAACCAGACCGACAAAACAACCAGCCAACTGAGATATAAGGATTGGCATCAGCTGTTTCTTTATCATTTTTAGTTGTAAATACAAAGGGACGCCCAAAGCAACAACTGCAGGCTTCAACCAAAATTCTATTAAAGAACCCGCTTCGTGATAGGTCTCATACGACACTCCTGTACACTTTAAAAAACAAATTAGCAAAGCGATAGCAAGCAATATCGGGTTAAGCACCACCCAACCTGTCTTTTTCTGCAACAATTTAGACAAAAAGAAAAAACCAAATGTTACCGCCAGCAAAAAAAACTCATTTCCTAAAAACTCCATAATATTTCCTGACTAATTGATGTACCCAACCTGTTACTACCAAAACCAATACGGTGCTGACAAATGTCGCCACTATGATTGGCCAAAACTGTGCCTCGATAATGTCAAAATAAAGCATCAGTGCGACACCTGGCGGAACAAAGAAAAAGCCTAGATTTGCTACCAAAAAGTCAGACAACCCCTGCACCCAGTGCAGCTTGATCCAGCCTAATTTTAGAAAAAGGGTGAGTAGCAGCATGCCAATGATGCTGGAAGGTAACTTAATACCCGTTAAATAAACAATCAGTTCACCCAATGCCAAACATCCGAAAAGGATAAAACATTGACGTATCATACCTATTAATTATTGAAAACGGGTACAAATGTATAAATAATGGTGAAAAGGTATTCGGCCGAGGAAGATTTTATATGTTAAACATAAAAAAATAGCAAAATTTGCAATCTTTATATGACAAAAAAAGCTATTTTTGCACAAGGAAAAGGTGGGGACCTCCCCAAAAATCCAACTAGCTCCGAAATATATTAATTTATCAGATAAATCATGGATTTAATTAACGAAATCGTTGAACGCGCAAAAGCTAACAAACAGCGCATTGTGCTTCCGGAAGGAACAGAAGAACGTACTTTGAAAGCTGCCAATCAAATCTTGACAGACGGTGTTGCAGACTTGATCTTATTGGGTAATCCTGATGAAATCATGAATCTGGCTAAAGAATGGGGATTGGGTAACATTAACAAGGCTACCATCATCGACCCTGAAAATCACGAAAAGAAAGAAGCTTATGCGGAACTTCTTTGCGAACTGCGCAAGAAAAAAGGCATGACGATTGAAGAAGCTCGCAAACTGGTTTTGAACCCGCTGTATCTGGGTTGCTTGATTATCAAAGCTGGCGACGCTGACGGACAGTTGGCTGGAGCACGTAACACAACTGGTGATGTATTGCGTCCTGCTCTGCAGATTATCAAAACAGCTCCTGGAATCACTTGTGTATCAGGTGCCATGCTAATGCTGACTCACGCTCCTGAATGTGGCGACAACGGTGTATTGGTAATGGGTGACGTTGCTGTAACTCCTGTTCCTGATGCAGGACAGCTGGCTCAGATTGCTGTATGTACAGCTCAGACTGCAAAAGCTGTTGCAGGTATCGACCCACGTGTTGCCATGCTTAGCTTCTCTACCAAAGGTTCTGCAAAACACGAAGTGGTAGACAAAGTGGTTGAAGCTTTGAAAATCGCAAAAGAATTGGATCCAACCTTGAAAATAGACGGTGAAATGCAGGCTGACGCAGCTTTGGTTCCAAGAGTAGGTGCAAGCAAAGCTCCAGGTTCTGAAATCGCTGGTAAAGCAAATGTATTGGTTGTTCCATCTTTGGAAGTAGGAAACATTTCTTATAAACTGGTAGAACGCCTCGGACATGCTACAGCTATTGGCCCTATCTTGCAGGGTATTGCTCGTCCGGTTAACGATTTGTCTCGCGGTTGCTCTATCGACGATGTTTATAAGATGATTGCTATCACAGCTAATCAGGCTATTGCTGCTAAAGCGCAAAACTAATCATCTGAAAAATAATTCCAGCAAGGGCACAAGGGACAAGGCTACCGGCTTTCGTTCTTTGTGTTTTTGTGTTTATATCCATTACTTAATAAATACTGATTATGAAAATATTAGTCCTAAACTGCGGTAGTTCATCTATCAAGTATAAATTGTTCAACATGCCTGCTAATGAGGTAGTTGCACAAGGTGGTATCGAAAAAATCGGTTTACCCGATTCTTTCTTGAAATTTACTTTGCCTAACGGTGAAAAGAAAATTATAGAAAAAAGCATTCAGGAACACACCGCTGGCGTACAGTTTATCTTCGACATTCTTACCGACAAAGAATTCGGAGCAGTTTCTTCACTGGAAGAAATCAATGCTGTAGGTCATCGTGTACTACACGGCGGTACAAAATTCAGCGGTTCTGTATTAATTGACGATGCTGTAATTGCTGCTGTAGAAGAGTGCTGCGACCTGGGCCCATTGCACAATCCTGCTAACCTGAAAGGTATCTATGCTGTTCAGAAACTGTTACCAACTGTTCCACAAGTAGCAGTATTCGATACTGCATTCCACCAGACTATGCCAGAACATGCATATCTGTACCCGATTCCTTACGAATACTATGAAAAATATGGTATCCGTCGTTACGGTTTCCACGGAACATCTCACCGTTATGTATCAAAACGTGTATGCGAATTCCTTGGAATACCTCAGGAAGGCTCAAAAATCATTACTTGCCACATCGGTAACGGTGGTTCTGTAGCTGCAATCAAAGACGGTAAATGTATTGACACCAGCATGGGACTTACTCCGCTGGAAGGTCTGATGATGGGTACTCGTTGCGGCGATATCGATGGCGGTGCAATCCTTTATTTGATGAAAAAAGAAGGATGGACTCCTGATGAAGCATCTAATGTATTGAATAAGAAGAGTGGTGTACTGGGTATCTTCCGTAAATCAAGCGACATGCGCGAACTGGAAGACGCTGTAGCTAGAGGTGAAGAAGTTGCAATCCGCACTGAAAATATGTACTTCTACCGCGTAACAAAATATATCGGTGCATACGCTGCTGCAATGGACGGTGTTGATGTTATCTTGTTTACCGGTGGTGTTGGAGAAAACCAGCAGACAGCACGTGCAGGTATCTGCAAGACATTGGGTTACTTGGGCGTAAAACTGGATCCGGAAAGAAACAAAGTACGCAGCAAGGAAGCAATCATCTCTACAGACGATTCTAAAGTTAAAGTTGTGGTTATCCCAACAGACGAAGAATTGATGATTGCAACAGATACAATGAACATTCTGAATGAAAAGAAATAAGATTCTTCAATGAACAAAAAAACCGGTTTCATATAGCGAAACCGGTTTTTTTGTAGTATAATATACAATTACATTTGTGTTTCTCCTTCTATAAATTGCTCCACAAACATATTCTCTCCATCAAAGACAGCATAAGAGAATTCTGTTATCCAATCGCCCAAAATGATCATTCGTGAATTCCGGCTCAACATTAAATCAAGCAAAATATGACGATGGCCATAAATGAAATAGTTAATATCATCATGTGCTTTCAAATATTGCTTGGTATAAAGAACCAAGGGTTCTTCCGATTCCCCCATATATTCAGGCTCACGTCCACCTTCACGCTTCAATCTACTGTGCTTTGCCCATTCCATACCAAAATCGATACTCCAACGGGGATGTAACATCGAAAATAATCGTTGCAGAGTCTTGCTGTGGAACATTACTCTCAACATCTTGAACTTCCAGTCCCGATCACCTAGTCCGTCACCATGAGCCAGATAAAATTCTTTTCCATAGATTTCACATGTCAGTGGTTCACGATGAATAATCACGCCACATTCTTTTTCCAGATAATCCCCACACCAGATATCATGGTTGCCTATAAAGAAATGCACTTCTACCCCCATATCTGTCAACTCTGACAGTTTTCCCAAAAAGCGGGTATAACCTTTAGGAACTACCAGCTTGAATTCATACCAAAAATCAAACATATCACCCAGCAAATACACAGCTGCCGCTTTATGTTTAATTGCATCCAGAAAGTTCACCAGCCGTCTCTCATGCGTACGCGCATGTGGAATGGCTCTGGACCCCAGATGGGCATCCGAAAGGAAATAAACATTCTTCATATACAAACCTCCCAATAATTATGTAAGCGATTATAAAAAGCCGAGTTCCAACTTGGCTTCCTCAGTCATCATGTCTTTATCCCACTCCGGCTCAAAGACCAAGTTCACCTGTGCACCTTTAACTCCTTCAACAGACTCAACTTTCTGACGAATGTCTTCCATAATAAAGTCGGCAGCCGGACAATTAGGAGCTGTAAGGGTCATATCAATTACTACCTCAGCATCCTCCTGCACATCTATTTTGTAAATTAATCCCAAATCGTATACATTTACCGGTATCTCAGGATCGTATACTGTTTTCAGCATATCTATAATGCGCTCTTCTATCGCAATTTTTGTCTCATTATCCATAATCCAATTTTCTAATTTGCTACAAATGTAATAGAAAAATCGGAGATAAGAAAAAACAGCTATATTCTTCCTTCGTCGGCATAACTATAATACGCGCCATCCGATACGATTACATGGTCAAGCATTCGTATATTCATGGTTTTAGCAGCCTGAAACAAGGCTTGAGTAAGTCGGTCGTCATCCTGACTGGGACGAATATTTCCTGAAGGATGATTATGAGAAAGCACTATGGATGTAGCCCGCTTCAACAAAGCTTCGCGTAAAATACACCGTACATCTACTTGAGTGGCAGCCAGTCCTCCTTGACTGATTCTTACCCCGTCAATCACTTTAGATGCTTGATTGAGCAATAATACCCAACATTCCTCGATAGACAAATCACACATTAACGGATGAAAGTAAGCATAAATATCACACGAAGAACGTACAAGCATTCTTTCTGCAGGCTGCTCATCTTTACGACGACGCCCTAACTCAGATGCCGCCAAAATGGTTACAGCCTTAGCTGGTCCGATTCCTTTATACTTGCAAAGCTCATCAGCTGTAGCTCTTCCCAGTTCAGCCAGACTATTGTGATAACGGTCCATTACTTTTCGCATCAGCTCTACTGCCGACTCATCTGTATTGCCCGAACCTATAAGAATGGCTAACAGTTCGGCATTGCTTAATGCCGAGGCTCCATGTTGAAGCATTTTTTCTCTGGGACGATCTTCTTTCGCCCACTGATTAATTGTCAATTTTTCGGTCATTTATAAAAGGTTTTCTCAAAAGCAGAAAACGAATCTTTTCCACAGACACAACGCTGCCACCAGGCGCGTAAGAATCCCGACCCGTATCCTGTCAATTGTATAAACGAAGCAAGAACCGAAAATACCCCGATTTTACAATTTTTATTTTTCAACGTAGCATCTATATCAATCAGTAAAGAGAAAAGTAAAAGTGGTAAAACTCCTACTGCAACCAAAAGTGTCCCCCACGTCATAAAATTATCTTTCTGATTTTGGAATATTAAAAATAATATTCCTATTAATAAACACAGCAGACACAAGGCAACCCCAACAGTAAATACTGCAGGTAACAAATGCACCAGTTTCAACGAATCCGGATATTTTTTATAAAGATTGATACGGGCTATACCCGAGTTGTGTACTTGCTTAAAAAATTTCCGAAAATCGGTCCTCCGCTTATGCCATACCCATGCTTCAGGAAACAAGCGGCATCTGTATCCGGCTTTAAAAATCCGGATGCTAAAATCGATGTCTTCTCCAAAACGCATTTTAGAAAATCCACCCAGTGCCTTATAAACATCAGCACGAATACCCATATTGAAGCTCCGTGGATAGAATTTATCCATTTTCTTTTTCCCGCCACGAATACCTCCCGTTGTGAAAAAAGAGGTCATTGCATAATTGATTGCTTTTTGAATCGTAGAAAAAGAATCGTGAGCACGGTCAGGTCCCCCGAAAGCATCAGCCTCATCTTGCTGCAATTCTTCCTCTATAGCTGATAAATAGGCTGGAGGCAATACACAATCTGAGTCTAAAATAAGCAAATAAGTACCGCTACTACGCTCTGCACCATAATTTCGGGTCTGACCAGGACCTGAGTTGGATTTATAATAGTAATGGACATCCAGCAGAGACTTATACTTATCAACAACTGGTTCGCAGGTTACAGAGGAGCCGTCTTCCACAATAATTACTTCAAAGTTACGATAAGTCTGCTTAACCAGACTATCCAACAGCTCGTCCACTTCATCCGGACGATTATAGACAGGAATAATAACCGAAAATCTCTTTTCCATGATATTTCAATGCAGTGATGATTTTCACAAAGGAACATAAAAAAAATGAATAATGGTCCACAAACCATTATTCATTTTCTTAACAATATCAAAGTATCTTGACTACTTATGCTTTAACACGACCTACATATGAGCCGTCACGTGTATCGATTTCGATTGTTTCACCTTCATTGATGAACAATGGAACACGTACTTCAGCACCAGTTTCTACAGTAGCTGGTTTCAAAGTGTTGGTTGCAGTATCACCCTTCAATCCCGGTTCTGTGTAAGTTACTTTCAACTGAACTTTAATCGGCATATCAGCATACAAAATAGTTTCAGTTGATGCATCTGATACAACGTCAAGCACCATTTCTTCCTTCATAAAGTCAACACCGTTAATCAGGTTATGAGCGATAGGCACCTGCTCAAAAGTTTCCTGATTCATGAAGATATAATCATCTCCTTCTTTATAAAGGAACTGATAAGGACGGCGTTCTACACGTACATCTTCCAATTTCTCACCAATGTTGAAACGGCGTTCCAAAACATAACCGTCTACCACATCTTTCAGCTTAGTACGCATAAATGTATTACCTTTACCTGGTTTTACATGCAAGAAATCGATGCAGAAATACAGTTTGCCATCCATACGGATTGCTGTTCCGATTTTAATGTCTTGAGCATTAATCATAACTTATTACTTTTTATTTTAGATTATTGATATATTGTACGATACAAATTCAGTGCAAAAATAAGGGAAATCGGAAAAATCACAAAAAGTTTTGTCTAAAAATGATTCTACTCTTGCTTAATTTAAAAAAAGTCGCTACTTTTGCAACCCGAATGCATGAAATATAACATAAATAAGTATATACGAAAATGAAAAGAACGTTCCAACCTTCTCTGAGAAAGAGAAAAAACAAACACGGTTTCCGTGAAAGAATGGCAACTGCTAATGGTCGCCGAGTTTTGGCTGCACGTCGTGCTAAAGGCCGCAAAAAATTAACCGTATCTGACGAATTCAACGGTTGTAAAAAATAAAAAAAAGGATGTCTCATAGAAAAAGAGACATCCTTTTTTTATTTCTTGCTCTCCCCCAATAAGACAACAACATCCAGCAAGGTATTTTTAACTCTATTCTCAATAGTACCTTGGTTAATTTAGCTTTTTTCTGCTGTACTTCAACTTATTTATCGTATCTTTGACACTCAATTTTGATTACACGCACATGGCAACATTTAAAGATTTTTTCACTTCCAGCAAAAATCGTTTTTTCTGGGTTAACTTGCTGGCTATGTTTATTGTACTGATAGCAACTGGATATGGTACGCTCTGTTGGCTTGATCAGTATACACATCACGGAGAATCATTTACAGTTCCAAACGTACTAGGGAAAGATGTCAGTCAAGCCTCTATTTTATTCGAAAAGAATCAAATGATAGGAGTCATTGTAGATTCTAATTATGTAAAAGGCCAACCTGCTGGAATTATCCTGGACCAGACACCTGCCGGTGGTTCCAAAGTAAAAAGAGGGCGTACAATCTATCTTACAGTCAATACAGATCATGTTCCACGTATTGCCTTGCCCGATATTGTGGAAAACAGTTCTTACCGCCAAGCAGAAGGCAAATTAAAGGCTATGGGATTCAAACTGACAGAACCTGAATATATCCCAGGAGAAAAAGATTGGGTATATGATATTAAATTCCGTGGACAAAGTCTTACAGCCGGTGACCTGGTTCCCAGAGAATCCCTACTCACACTATGCATAGGCGATGGACATACAGAGCGAATGGATTCGCTGGTTAACGACTCCCTGATACAAACAACCCCAACTGAAAGTGACACAGAAGCTACGATTGACGAATCGTGGTTCTGATATAAAATATGAATTAAAGCCACTTCATGAAAGAAGAATATATTGATGAAATAGACGATACACTGGATGACATAGAACCGGTCAAAGAACCAGCCGAACTCTATGAACATTTCCGAGTAGTAGTAGACAAAGGACAAGCTCAAGTACGCATTGACAAATACTTGTTCGAGCGAATTGTCAATGCTTCAAGAAACCGTATCCAGAAAGCGGCTGATGCAGGTTTTGTAATGGCAAATGGAAAACCTGTAAAAGCCAGTTACAAGGTTAAGCCATTGGATGTCCTAACGGTCATGATGGACCGACCGAGATATGAAAATGACATTATCCCAGAAGACATTCCACTTGATGTGGTGTACGAAGATGATGACTTGATGGTTATCAACAAGCCAGCCGGGTTAGTAGTCCACCCGGGCTGTGGTAATTATCATGGAACCCTGGTTAATGCAATTGCCTGGCATTTGCGCAACGTTCCATCTTATGACCCCAATGACCCTCAAGTGGGACTGGTACACCGTATCGATAAAGATACTTCCGGACTGCTGGTTGTAGCCAAAACACCTGATGCAAAGACTTCTCTAGGCATGCAATTCTACAACAAAACGACCAAGCGTGAATATAACGCCTTGGTATGGGGAATCGTAGAAGCAGACAAAGGTACCATCACTGGAAACATCGGCAGAAATCCTAAAGACCGTATGCAAATGGCTGTACTAAGTGATCCTGAGCAAGGAAAACATGCAGTTACCCATTACGAGGTACTGGAACGTCTGGGTTACGTAACACTTGTAAAATGTGTGCTTGAGACTGGACGTACACATCAGATTCGTGTACACATGAAACACATCGGACATGTATTGTTCAACGATGAGCGCTACGGTGGTCACGAAATTTTAAAAGGTACTCACTTTAGTAAATATAAACAATTCGTAAACAACTGTTTCGACATCTGTCCCCGACAGGCATTACATGCTAAAACACTCGGGTTTGTACACCCCCGCACAGGTAAAGAGATGTTCTTCACATCTGAATTACCCAATGACATGACCAACCTGCTGGAACGGTGGCGGACTTATATTAGTAACAGAGAAAACCTATGAAACGCGTTATTGCTATTATAGCAGGAGGAGATTCTTCAGAACATGGAGTCTCCATGAAAAGTGCAGAAGGCATCTATTCTTTTATCGACAAAGACAAGTATGAACTGTACATCGTAGAATTATGCAAAAAATTTTGGGAAGCCATTCTACCAGATGGTTCTCGTTCTACCATTGATAAAAATGATTTCAGTTTCATGCATGGCGATAAACGCATACGCCCAGACTTTGCATATATTACTATCCACGGAACTCCCGGTGAAAACGGTATCCTACAAGGATATTTTGAACTGATAGGAATCCCTTATTCTACTTGCGATGTATTGGTATCAGCCTTGACCTTCAATAAATTTGCCCTTAACCAATATCTGAAAGGATTTGGTATCCGTATTGCAGAATCAATGCTGGTGCATAAACGCTTCGGAATATCAGATGAAGAAGTTATTGAAAAAATCGGCCTTCCTTGTTTCATTAAACCTAATGCCAGCGGTTCAAGCTTTGGCGTAACCAAAGTAAAAACCCGTGAAGAGATTCAACCAGCTATTCAGAAAGCACTGGAAGAATCGGATGATGTCATGATTGAAGCTTTCATGGATGGAATCGAATTAGCAAATGGCTGCTACAAGACCAAAGATAAAGCTGTTATCTTCCCTATTACTGAGGTTGTAAGCAAAAATGAGTTCTTCGACTATAACGCTAAATATAATGGTGAAGTAACCGAAATCACTCCTGCCCGTCTAAGTCCGGAGCTGACCAACAGAATACAACAGATTACCTCTGCAGTATACGACATTCTTGGATGCAGTGGAATAGTACGTGTAGACTACATCATCACTGAAGGAGAGAAAATCAATATGCTGGAAATTAATACAACACCAGGTATGACAGCAACCAGCTTTATTCCCCAGCAAGTAAGAGCTGCCGGATTGGACATCAAAGATGTGATGACAGATATCATTGAAAACAAATTTAACTAAAATGTATTATCAGCTGGTTATTCTACCAGTATGAAAACAATACTAGATAGCCGTTTCGCCTGTTTGATACAGAGGAAACGGCTTTTTTTATTCCTACTTACCATCTTTTCCAATATCACTTTTAAAAAAGCATTGCTTATTATATACAACCAAGAAAAAATTGTTAACTTTGAAACAAACAAAACTAAAACAAACAGATATGAATATACCTGCCGAATTTGATGAAATTCGCCCATACATGCCCGAAGAACTCCCTGCAGTCTTTAAAGAGTTATTGGCCGATTCTTCTTTCCAAAAGGCCGTGACAACTGTCATGCCCGGTGTACCTATTGATGGGGTAGCATTGCAACTTCAGCAATGCAAGACCAATCTAGATGTCCAGAAAAATATATGCTATAAACTCCTTAAAGGTATAATAGCCAACCATAGCGATGGAGTGACAATGGATTCTGCTGCCTTACAGAACCACAATTGCCGCTACACCTTTATTTCCAATCATCGCGATATTGTCCTCGACTCGGGTTTCCTTTCGGTTATGCTCATCGAAATGGGCTTCCCTACAACCGTAGAAATTGCAATTGGGGATAATCTGCTTATTTATCCATGGATTAAGAAATTTGTACGCGTGAATAAATCTTTCATCGTGCAACGAGCTCTGACCATGCGCCAAATGCTGGAATCGTCAGCCCGCATGTCGCGTTATATTCATTTTGCTGTCACCCAAAAACAGGAGAATATATGGATTGCCCAGCGTGAAGGACGCGCTAAAGATTCCAACGATCGTACCCAGGAAAGTGTCCTTAAGATGTTGGCAATGGGAGGAAGCGGAGATGTAATAGACCGCCTGAAAGAACTGAACCTGATGCCACTTTCTATTTCATACGAATACGATCCGTGCGATTATCTGAAAGCACAGGAAATGCAACTGAAACGAGACATCGAAGGATACAAAAAGACTCAACAAGACGATTTGATAAACATGCAAACCGGCATATTCGGTTATAAGGGTAAAGTACATTTCCATCCGGCGGCTTGTATCAACGAAGAAATTGAAGCATTAAGAGGTCTCCCCAAGACCGAAGTATTCACGCAAATTGCCCGCATTATAGACAAACATATTCACAGCAATTATCGCCTTTATCCGGGTAATTACGTTGCTTTGAACTTAATGAACCATACAGAACAATATACTGCACAATATACTACAGCAGAAAAAGAACAGTTCGAAAAATACCTGCAAGAACAAATCGGCAAAATTGAGATACCGAACAAAGACGAAAGCTTTTTACGGGAATGTATCCTGAAAATGTATGCAAACCCTGTCATAAACTATCTGAAGGCTGTCCAAGAATGAAAAAGAGTTTCTATACCCTACTGCTCCCCCTGCTTTGCTTCCTGCTAGGAGGATGCAGTAAAGATAATTACACATATCCCAGTGTTATTACTGAACTAGCTGACATACACACCGATCAAAACGGAAAGATCAACTTGCTGGTAAACGATAACAATCAGGAATGGCAACTCATAACATCAGTTCAGGAAACTTATCCTGCTGATACTGTTTTCCGAACACTCAGCATGTACGAACCACTGGAAACAGACGATAAAGGTAGAAAAGCAAAGCTTTATTCATCAAAGACAATCTTCTCTTCTCCTCCCATTCCCCTGGAGAGCATGAATACTTCTGTGCTATGCGATGCCGTAGATATAGAACGCATCTGGCTGACCCAGAACTATCTGAACATGGTGCTACTGGTACAAATGAAAAATCAGGCGCATCAATACAATTTCATATTCGAAGGATGCACCGAAAACGCTGATAATAGCCGGACATTCACTTTCTCTCTTTATCATGACCGCAAAGGAGACAGCGAAGCTTTCACCGAACAAATATACATGTCACTTCCACTGAAAGCATATCAGAACTCATTGAGAAAAGGTGACCAAATTGTATTCCGCCTGAATACCTATAAAGAAGGCTCTACCAGCCGTACATTCATTTATTAAACAAACTTATAAACTATTTCAAATGATCAAAACTTTATATTTTTTCCTTTTTGTTGCTGTATCCATGCTATTGCTATATGCATGTACTACTTCTCCTAAAGCGAATTTCACCAATCTCTCTGCTGACAAGTTTGAAGAACTTTTACAAAATGAAAACATACAGCGGCTGGATGTAAGAACAGTAGCCGAATACAGTAGCGGACATATTCCGGGCAGTCTGAATATTAATGTACTGGAAGATGATTTTCTAATTAAAGCAGAAGAGATATTGGATAAAAGTTTGCCAGTAGCTCTTTACTGCAAAAGCGGTCGCCGCAGCCGAGAAGCGGCCCAGAAACTGAGTAAAGCTGGCTTTAAAGTATACAACCTCGACAAAGGTATTGAAGACTGGAAAGAACACGGCAAGCCCCTGGAATAAAGGGGCTACCCTGTTTTTTATTATTTATGCTGCTTCCAAAAAGCAGTCATATCCTCCAGTGTCTTTCCTTTGGTTTCAGGTACCCAGCGCCATACAAATATAGCAGCAATGAAGCAAATTGCACTGTATAATCCATATGCAAACATCGGACTGAAATCGTACAATGCCGGAAACGTAGATGAAATCAAATAGTTAAATACCCACTGGAAAGCTACAGCTATGGCCATAGCTTTGCCTCGGATGGTATTGGGGAAAATCTCGGATATCAAGACCCAGCATATCGGTCCCCAAGACATCATAAAGAATGCAGCATATACGATGACTGAAACAACCGGAAAAATTCCTTTTACTCCCATACTGTCACACAACGCTACCATCAAGGCTCCTACAGCCATTCCCAGTGAACCTACAATCAGCAAAGGCTTACGCCCAAAACGGTCTACCGTAAAGATGGCAATCAACGTAAACAGGATATTAACAATACCCATCACCACAGTTTGTAGCATACCGCCTCCCTCTGCTCCTGCACTCTCGAAAATACGTGGTGCATAATACAAAACAGCATTAATACCAATGCCCTGCTGGAATACCGACAACAGTATACCTATTACAATTACTGCCACACCATAAGTAAAAAGCTTCTCTGTTTTTTCCTTGGCTGTAGCCTGTATCTCATTCAAAATCACAGATGCTCTTCTTGAGCCACTGATTCGCTCCAGAATAGCATATGCTTTCTGAGGATGGCCAATCATAACCAAATAACGAGGTGTACGAGGTACAGCAAACAGCAATAAGCCAAACAACAAAGCCGGAACGGCTTCCGAACCAAACATGTATCTCCAGCCTTCCTTCACAGTCCACATATCCGACTCAGGAGAAACAGAAAGGACTCCTGTAGCAGCATCTTTCAGTAAAACAGGATTGGTATGATCACCCATAATCAGAAAATTCACAAAATAAACCACCAGCATACCAAAAATAATGGCAAACTGATTACATGACACCAACGTTCCTCTTATCTCAGATGGAGCAATTTCGGCGATATACATCGGACAGACCGCAGAAGCCAGTCCCACGCCAATACCTCCTATAATGCGATAAGCATTAAAAGCCAACAACAAATTCCAGTCAGCTTTTCCATATTCAAAGAAAAGGAATTCTGGATAATACGATCCTAAAGCAGAGATAAAAAATAATACGGCAGCCAGACGGAGTGAATCACGCCGTCCCATTCTGGAAGCAAAATATCCTGAGAGTGCTCCACCAATCACGCACCCTATCAAAGCACTGGAAGAAGTAATACCGTGCATAATCTTGTCATACTGAAAATCTGTGGCGGTCAGGAAAAAAGCTTCCAGTCCTTTTTCTGCACCTGAAATAACAGCTGTATCATAACCAAACAGCAAACCACCCAGTACAGCAACAAGAGTTATCGAATACAAATAAAGTTTATTTCCATCCTGATGTGTATCCATATACGATTTAATTTAAGGTTCAGACAATGAAAAGTGAAAAGTCTGCAAACATATTCGGCACATGCCTGCAGACCTTTCTTCTCCTTATTTCATAAATCCGTCAATCCGGATTTATTAGCAATACATATTTACGATAGCTTCATACAATTCCTGCTTACCGCTAATCTGTTTAGGCTCGCCGTTTTCTTTTGCATAAGCAACCAAGTCCTCCAAAGTTAGCTTGCCATCTTCAAAGTCTTTACCTTTTCCGCTGTCAAATGAAGCATAGCGATCTGCCAGCATTTTCTTGTAAGGAGATTCTTCCAACAGGCGGGCTGCATTTTCCAAAGCACGTGCCATAGCATCCATACCTGCAATGTGTGCAATGAAGATATCTTCCAGGTCAGTAGAGTTACGACGTGTTTTGGCATCGAAGTTTGTACCACCGTTGCCCAGACCACCATTGCGGATAATCTGCATCATAGCCTGAATCAACTCATAATTATCAATAGGGAACTGGTCTGTATCCCAGCCATTCTGATAATCACCACGGTTGGCATCAATTGAACCCAACATGCCGTTATCCACAGCTACAGCCAATTCATGTTCGAATGTATGGCCTGCCAATGTCGCATGGTTTACTTCAATATTCACTTTAAAGTCGTTTTCCAGACCATGAGCTTTCAAGAATCCGATTACAGTTTCAGTATCTACGTCATACTGATGTTTAGTTGGTTCCATCGGTTTCGGTTCTACCAGGAAAGTTCCAGTAAAGCCTTTTGCACGTGCATAATCACGAGCAATAATTAGCATCTGTGCCAAATGTTCTTTTTCACGTTTCTGGTCTGTATTCAGCAATGACATGTAACCTTCACGTCCTCCCCAGAACACGTAATTGCTACCACCTAATTCAATTGTAGCATCAATCGCATTCTTAATCTGTACAGCAGCACGTGCCACTACATCAAAATCAGGATTAGTAGCAGCTCCATTCATATAGCGTGCATGGCCAAATACATTAGCTGTACCCCACAACAGCTTGATACCAGTTTCCTGCTGTTTCTGTTTGGCATAAGCAACTATTTCTTTCAGGTTAGCTTCATATTCTTCAATAGTATCTGCTTCTTCACACAAGTCTACATCATGGAAGCAGTAATATTCAATACCTATTTTCTGCATGAATTCAAAACCGGCATCCAGTTTGTTCTTTGCAGCCTGTACTTTATCAGCATCACCGTTCCATGGGAATTTCTTAGTTCCACCACCAAACTGGTCAGCTCCTTCAGCACACAAAGTATGCCACCATGCCATTGAGAATTTCAACCAGTCTTTCATTTTCTTTCCCATGATTACCTTTTCAGGATCATAATAACGGAAAGCCATCGGGTTCTTACTATCTTTTCCTTCAAACTTGATTTTTCCTATACCGGGAAAATATTCTTTTACTGCCATAATTATAGTATGATTTATATTAGGTTAATTAAATGATATATTTCTTTCCAAACGCTCTTTCCATAAGGTATATGCTTCTTTATACGCACCTTCCTTCGAAGAATCCGGATTTATTACCGCCAGTTTTTCCAACGAAGCAAATGCTTCATCTGTATTCTTATAAATGCCAGCTCCTATACCGCCGCCTTTCGCAGCACCTGCAGCTCCATCTGTGTCATAAAGCTCAATAGTCGCTCCTGTTACACCAGCCAATGTTTCACGGAAAATCGGGCTCAAGAACATATTGGCATGACCGGCATGAATCTTCTTTACTTGCATACCCATCTGTTCCATGATATCTATGCCGTATTTAAAAGCAAATACGATTCCTTCTTGTGCAGCTCTCAATAAATGGCGTTTGTCGTGGCGAATAAAGTCAAGTCCCATACAACTACAGCCCATCTCCTTATTCTGAAGCATACGCTCGGCTCCATTACCGAAAGGCAATACCGAAACTCCTTCACTTCCGACTGGAATCTGAGCAGCCAGATCATTCATCTCTGCATACGAAATCTTTTCAGGAGCGACAACGCGCTTCATCCATGAATTCAGAATTCCGGTACCGTTTATACACAACAAAACGCCCAAACGAGTCTGCTGTTCTGTATGATTAACATGCGCAAAAGAATTTACACGCGATTTCGGATCATAGTTAACGGTTCCATTTACTCCATAAACCACTCCCGAAGTTCCGGCTGTCGAAGCAATTTCTCCCGGGTTGAATACATTAAGTGATAAAGCATTGTTCGGCTGGTCACCTGCACGATAAGTAATAGGCGTTCCAGCAGCCAAACCTAATTCAACAGCAGCCATAGCACTGACCTCTCCCTGATAAGAAAAAGTTGGATTGACATTCGGCAGAAGCTCTTTATCCAGCCCATAGTAATTCAGCAATGTATCTGAAACAGTATTAGTTCTAAAATCCCAGAACATTCCTTCAGACAAACCAGAAACAGTAGTACTAATCTCGCCACTCAACCGCATGGCTATATAGTCACCAGGCAACATGATTTTATAAATTTGCTCGTAGAGGTCTGGTTCATTCTGTTTTACCCAAGCCAATTTAGAAGCAGTAAAATTACCCGGAGAATTCAACAAATGCTCTAGGCAATAATCTTCCCCCATTGCCTTGAAAGCTTCTTCTCCAAGGCCTACAGCACGCGAATCACACCAAATGATAGAAGGCCGTAAAACCTTTTTAGTGCGGTCTACACAAACCAGTCCGTGCATTTGGTAAGAAATACCGATTGACTTAATGGCTTCTTTGGTTACCCCCGAAGAAGCCATGATATCTTGAGTTGCCAATTTTAAGTTTACCCACCACATCTCTGGATCTTGTTCAGCCCAGCCTGGCTTTACAGCTATAATTTCAGCCTCCGTCTTTGGGTAAAATGCAGAAGCAATGCATTTGCCTGTCTCAGCATGTACCAAACATGCTTTTACCGAAGAACTACCGATATCATACCCCAATAAATACATAGTATACAAATTTAAATTTTAAACGATTTATTTGTTCCGTAAAGTTTATTATAAATCTTCCGGTCAAACTTATAGTAACGTGCCGCACGGTGAGCTACCCCTACCTGACGTTCATCCAAAGCAATAATAAACTCCATCATGGAAATCTTCTTATGGAAGTTACGGATATCAAACGAACGGCCATAAACCAGTTCATATAACTTCCATACTTCTGAAATCACAAATTTTTTAGGCAATAAATCAAATAAAACAGACGGATTAATGTTTACGTAATGTCTGATAAATTTCATTGCATAATCCAGTATCAAATTATGGTCGAAAGCCAATTCACCAACATCTTGTAACTTCACCCAACATGCTTCATATTCATCCGACAAATGAGTATACTTTTTTTCAATTTTAATCATTGTCAAGTATCCCACCGTAACAATACGGTCAATCCCACTTTCCAGGTGATGAAAACGCTGAAGCCAATTTACATCCTTTGGGTTACTGGTTCTGTCTTTCGAACCAAATGTGTGAAACTGGACCATATCCATATTTTCAAGTCCTGTAAGTTCAAATAAAACTCGTTGTGCTGCTTCATCAAGATTTTCATCCTCGTAGATTAGACTACCCGGCAGCTTCATAGAAGCCATTCCTTCCTGACGGTTTTTGTCTAACTGACGAACTAAAAGGACTTTCAAGTCCTCTCCATCATATCCCATAACAACACAATCGACTGAAACATGAAGATTTATTGATCTGCTTTTCATGGATTTATTACGTTTTTCCTTTTACGGCTGCAAAAATATACTACTTTTCATTAGGATATTCTCTCAATAATATGTTGTTTGACAGCATTTTACAAACCAATAACTATATCATATATAATACAATATGATAAGTATTCATATTGTGACTAATACATAAAGAGACAAAAGACATCAATATAGTGAGTAATTGTACTTTAAACAATTAGATAAGAAAACTATAAATCAAGCATTTAAAGAAAGAATATCAAGCAATAAAGACTAAGATGGATTAAGGTCATAATCAGTAAGCCAAGCATCTAAAATCTATTAGAAAAAATACAATAAGCCATTAATGTTAAAGAAAGTTTATAATGTATCGCCAATACATAAAAAAAGCCCCCAGTATCATTGATACTGAGGGCCCTGACTAAAACGGCGACTACCTACTCTCCCACAAATCAGCAG
>USQO01000025.1 GCA_900556845.1 uncultured Bacteroides sp.
ATATTATGTATTATGAATATATTTACTAAATATTTTTGATTAGGTTTTATAAAATATAAAATAATGGACAATTTAGAGGAATTTGGAAGTTGGCATAATGATTTAATGGCATGGGAACACTTTCAGAATGAAATTGAAAGAATTGAGGAGGAGGAAAATACCTCTGGTGACTTACATGACATTGACGAGAATGATATATTTTTGTTATCACGGATTTCTTCGCAATTTAACGCAGAAGATGATGAGCTTTAGGAGAAATAATGTGAGATTCTATTGCTAATAATTTGCGCTAAGCTAAATATTGGGTTACAGACTTGTTTGGTTTTATGAAAATCATAATATAACTGATTATGAATAATCTTCTTACACTTTTATTGGTTCTTTTGTTTACTTCCGGTTGTTCAAGGAAGACAGAAGATGAGGGTATGTATCTGTTTACCTATTTCAAGGGGAATGGTGACGGCTTGCATTTGGCCTATAGTAGCGATGGCTTGCACTGGAAGGAGCTGGGGAACAATAAGGTTTTTATTACCCCTACTGTAGGAAAAGATAAACTGATGCGTGACCCGAGCATTGTGGAAGATAAGCATGGGGTATTCCATATGGTATGGACTTCCGGATGGTGGGACCGTGGTATCGGTTATGCTTGTTCGGAGGATTTGATTCACTGGTCGGAGCAGCAATACATTCCGGTGATGGAAGGGTTTGAAGGAACGAAGAACACATGGGCACCCGAATTGTTTTACGACCGTAAATCGGAGTTGTTCTATATTTTCTGGTCCTCTACCATACCTGGAGCTTTTCCCGAAATTCCCACTGTCAAGAACGAGAAGGGATTGAATCATCGGCAGTATTATGTCACGACAAAGGATTTCAAAACATTCAGTGAAACAAAATTGTTTTTCGAACCGGGCTTTTCGGTGATAGACGGGGCTATACTTCAGCAGGACGACCGATATGTTTTGTTTGTAAAGAATGAAAACTCGCTGCCGGCTGAAAAGAATATCCGTTATACCGTCAATGATAAGCCGTATGATTTTCCTGTGTCTGTTTCGGAACCTATTACAGGGAATTACTGGGCCGAAGGTCCTGCTCCTTTGCAGGTGGGCGAATATGTATATGTATACTTTGATAAGTATATGGATGGAAAATATGGTGCAGTCCGTTCTAAAGACTTGAAATCATGGGAAGATGTTTCGGACAGGGCAGTCTTTCCGAAAGAAATGCGGCATGGGACGGCTTTCCGTGTAAGCAAGAAGCTGTTTGAGGTGTTGCAGAAAGAGATGCTAATCAAATAAATACCATCTTAAATCCTTTTTATTTTGTACATATTCATGTTTGCATTATCTTTGAATATCAGTAAAAACAAAAACGTGTTTGTATGAAATATCCCATAGGAATCCAGAGTTTTGATCAGTTGATAGAAGACGGTTACGTTTACGTCGACAAGACAGATATGGTCTACAGTTTGGCTACGGAAGGAAAAATTTATTTCCTGAGCCGTCCGCGCCGTTTCGGCAAGAGTCTGCTTGTGTCTACGCTGAAAAACTATTTTCTGGGGCGGAAAGAACTTTTCAAGGGCTTGAAGATTGATGCCTTGGAGAAAGAATGGAAGGTGTATCCTGTATTTCATGTGGACTTCAACGGCTCGAATTTTACGAAACAAGGTATTCTGGAAAACCGTCTTGGCAGTTATATTTCGGATTGGGAAAAGCAATATGCTTTGGATTCCGAAAGTATAGAAACCGATCTGGGCAACCGTTTTATGAAAGTGCTTAAAGCGGCTCACGAGCAGAGCGGTCGCCGTGCAGTGGTGCTGGTAGACGAATACGACAAGCCTATTCTGGACGTACTCGATGTGGATAAGAATCTGGAAGAGGAGCACCGCAATATCCTAAAAGCCTTTTACTCTGTCTTCAAGGGTGCCGACGAACATTTGCAGTTTGTTTTCCTGACGGGTGTCACCAAATTCTCGCAGGTAAGCGTGTTCAGTGGATTCAACCAGCCCTTTGATATCAGTATGCACGGTAAGTATGAGACGCTTTGCGGTATTTCGCAGGAGGAACTGGAAGCAACCTTCCGTGAACCGATGGAAGCTATGTCGAAGGTTTATGGTTGCACGTACGAAGATATGAAGGTAATGCTCAAGGCACAGTATGACGGCTATCATTTCAGCAAAAGTATGACTGACGTATACAATCCGTTCAGTTTGCTCAATGCATTTGCTACATTGGATATATCCGATTACTGGTTCAAGAGCGGTACACCGACGTATCTTATCCGCCTGCTGACGCATACGGACGAGAATATGAACGAGATAACAGGCAAGTATTATACTGCAGAGGAATTCATCGACTACAAAGCCAATGTAGAGCAACCGCTGCCGATGATTTACCAAAGCGGTTATCTGACGATAAAGGATTTCGACTTGCGCCGTAATGTTTTTTTATTGGATTTTCCAAACAATGAAGTAAAGAAAGGTTTTCTTGCACTGGTAGCCGGAAGTTATTTCAATACGCGGGAAAGCATTTATTCGTGGATGCGGCAGGCAGCGTTTCAGTTGGAGGATGGTAAGCTGGACGACTTCCGTACCGGACTGACTGCTTTTCTGGCAAGTATTCCCTATACGATGCTCCGCAAGGAAAAGGAGCGTGAAAGAGAGCGTTACTTCCATTACACGTTCTACCTCATTCTGCGCCTTATCAGTGTATATACGGTTTATACGGAAAAAGTGCAGAGTCACGGTCGGGTAGACTGCATCTTGGAAACTTCGGATTTTGTCTATATTTTTGAATTCAAGTTGGATGGTACGGCTGATGAAGCCCTGCTGCAGATTCAGGAAAAAGGTTATGCACGGGAATATGAATCGGACGGAAGAACACTCTATCGGATAGGGGCCGTATTTTCTTCGGAAACAGGTACGATAGAAGACTGGAAAACGGAATAAAAACATTGCAAAGCTAAAAAATAATGATTCTACTGTTATTATAGGTCATTCGAAATAGGAAGCCGATGAATTTCACCGGCTTTTTTTGTCACTTCACCTCCCGTTTTGTACACTTCGGAAGAAAGCTGGTCTGATGCAATGGTGGAAAGATTATTTTTGACCTGAATCATTAAAATCAGAAACCAGAATGTTTAAGACTATTGTTCGTTTTTCAATTCGGAAAAAATTGTTTGTGGCGCTCACTGCGCTGCTGTTGTTGGCTGGGGGTATTTACTCCATGCTGACCTTGCCCGTAGATGCGGTGCCCGATATTACCAATAACCAGGTACAGATAGTAACGGTGTCGCCTACACTGGCACCGCAGGAAGTGGAACAGCTCATTACTTTCCCTATCGAAATTGCCATGAGTAACATTATGAATGTGGAAGAAATCCGTTCGGTATCGCGTTTCGGGCTTTCGCTGGTTACCGTGGTGTTCAAGGAGAGTGTGCCTACGTTGGATGCCCGGCAGCTTATCAATGAGCAGATTCAGACGGTAGCAGGAGAGATTCCTCCCGAGTTGGGTACTCCCGAAATGATGCCTATCACGACGGGACTGGGCGAAATCTATCAGTATGTGCTGAAGGTGGAACTGGGGTACGAGGATAAATACGATGCCATGGAGCTGCGTACCATACAGGACTGGATTGTGAAACGGCAGTTGTCGGGCATTCCGGGGATTGTGGAAATCAACAGCTTTGGCGGCTACCTGAAACAGTATGAGGTGGCTGTGGACCCGGATGCGCTTTATTCGCTCAATATTACGATTGGTGAGGTGTTCGAGGCATTGAGCCGGAACAACCAGAATACGGGTGGTAGCTATATTGAGAAGGTAAACAAGGCTTATTATATCCGCTCGGAGGGTATGATTGCCGATGTGAAGGATATTGAAAAAATTGTGGTGACTAACCGAGGTGGTATCCCTGTGCATGTGAGTGACATCGGTAAGGTGCGCTTTGGTGCTCCGAAACGTTTTGGTGCCATGACCAAGGACGGTGAGGGCGAATGCGTGGGCGGTATTGCCATGATGCTGAAGGGAGCCAATGCCAATGTGGTGACCAAAGAGTTGGAAAGAAGGGTAGAGAAGGTACAGAAAATGTTGCCCGAAGGGGTACATGTAGAGCCTTATCTGAACCGTTCGGAGTTGGTGAACCGGAATATTTCGACCGTGATACGGAACTTGATTGAAGGGGCGATTATTGTGTTCCTGGTCCTGATTTTGTTTTTGGGAGATGTGCGTGCGGGACTGATTGTGGCTTCTGTGATTCCGCTGGCTATGTTGTTTGCGTTTATCCTGATGCGGGTTTTCGGGGTATCGGCCAATCTGATGAGCTTGGGAGCTGTGGATTTCGGTATCGTGGTGGACGGCTCGATTGTGATATTGGAAGGTATTCTGGCACATATTTACAGCCGGCGTTTTGCGGGCCGTACCTTGACTAAGGAAGAAATGGATGCTGAGGTGGAAACCGGGGCCGGAAAGGTGGTGCGCAGTGCTACGTTTGCCGTGCTTATCATTCTGATAGTGTTTTTCCCGATACTGACGCTGAAAGGTATAGAAGGAAAGTACTTTACGCCGATGGCTAAGACGCTGGTATTTTGCATCATCGGGGCGCTGGTGCTTTCGCTGACATATGTGCCGATGATGGCATCGTTGTTCCTCAGACGTACGGTTTCGCTGAAGAAGACTTTTGCTGACCGTTTCTTTGAACGGCTGGGCTGTGGATACCAGCGGGTACTGGGTTTCTCTTTGAAGCATTTGTGGGGTGTACTGGGTGCTTCGTTTGCTGCGCTGATTGCTTCGCTGGTGTTGTTTACAAAACTGGGGGCTGAGTTTATTCCGACGCTGGATGAGGGTGATTTTGCCATGCAGATGACATTGCCGGCCGGCAGTTCGTTGAGCAAGAGTATCGAGGTATCCCTCAATGCAGAACGGATTTTGAAGGAGAAATTCCCGGAGATTGAACATGTGGTGGCTAAAATTGGTACGGCAGAAGTTCCTACCGACCCGATGGCGGTAGAGGATGCCGATGTGATGATTGTGATGAAGCCTTTTGATGAGTGGACTTCGGCTTCCAGTCGTGCCGAGATGGTGGAGAAGATGAAAGAGGCACTGGAGGTTATCAAGGATGCCGAGTTTAACTTCAGTCAGCCTATCCAGTTGCGTTTCAACGAATTGATGACGGGTGCCAAGACTGATATTGCTATCAAGTTGTATGGTGAGGATATGGCCGAGCTGTATCGCAAGGCGCAGGAAGCTGCCCGCTATGTAGAGCAGGTGCCGGGTGCGGCCGATGTGCTGGTGGAACAGGCTATGGGATTGCCGCAGCTGCTGGTACAGTATGACCGTGGAAAGATTGCCCGTTATGGAATTGATATTGAAGAACTGAATACGATTATCCGTACGGCATACGCGGGAGAAGCGGCTGGTGTGGTGTTCGAGAACGAGCGCCGTTTTGATTTGGTCTTGCGACTGGATAATGAGAAAGTGAAGGACCTGAATCTGGATAAGCTGTTTGTCCGTACGACCGACGGTATCCAGTTGCCGGTCAGTGAGGTGGCTTCGATTGACTTGGTAAACGGTCCGCTGCAAATCAACCGGGATGCTACGAAACGTCGTATCGTGATTGGTGTGAATGTGCGTAATGCGGATATACAGCAGGTGGTAGAACGGATTCGTGCTTCGTTGGATGCCAATGTCAAGCTGTTGCCGGGGTATTATTTTGAGTATGGCGGTCAGTTTGAAAATCTCCAGAATGCCATCAGTACGTTGATGGTGGTTATCCCCATTGCGTTGCTGCTTATCTTGCTTTTGTTGTTCTTTGCTTTCCGGAGTGTGATTTATTCGCTGGTTGTATTCTCTACAGTGCCGCTGTCACTGATTGGTGGTATTGTGGCATTGTGGCTGCGAGGTTTGCCTTTCAGTATTTCTGCCGGTGTGGGATTCATTGCACTGTTTGGTGTGGCTGTGTTGAACGGTATCTTGATGATTAATCATTTTAACGATTTACGGAAGAAAGGAAAATATGCTATGTGTACAACGCGTATTATAGAAAAGGGTTGCCCTCACTTGCTTCGTCCTGTGTTTCTGACTGGACTGGTGGCTTCTCTGGGTTTTGTTCCGATGGCGATTGCCCAGTCGGCCGGTGCCGAGGTACAGCGCCCGCTGGCGACAGTAGTCATTGGGGGACTGGTGGTTTCGACAGTACTTACGCTGCTGGTGATACCGGTGTTTTATAAATTGGTAAACAGCATTTCGGGAGCTTGGGTACGTTCGAAAAGAAGTCGTTTGCGGAAGAAAAGTCTGCTGTTGTTAGCGGGTTGTCTGTTGCTCGGCGGAAACTTGTATGCTGGTACACCGGTACAGGTCTTGTCGCTGGATGAGGCTGTATCGATGGCTTTGCAAAACAATCCCCGACTGATGGGAGCGAATGCCGAGATAGAACGGAACCGTGTTTCGAGAGGTGAAATCTGGGATGGTGGCAATACCTCACTGGGATATTCATGGGGACAGCTCAATGGCGAGTATAAAAAGGATTATGAGTTTACGGCGGAACAGTCGTTGGGTTCATTTCTGACTCCGTTTTACCGGAATGCGCTGGTGAATACGCAGGTGACGAAGGGAGAAGCGTATCGGAATATGGTGAAGAAAGAGGTTGTGGCCGAGGTGAAACGTGCATGGGTTTATTATCAGTATGCCTATAACTTGTGCAAGCTTTATCAGGAGCAGGAAGAACTGGCCGGAAAGTTGCGGGAAACGGGTGATTTGCGGTTGGAGCAGGGAGATATAGACCCGGTGGAAAGAAGCATGATTGCGACGATGGCTGCTGACTTGCATACACGGTACCTGCAGGCCCGTGAAGAATTGGAATTGGCTTTGCGTAGATTCTCCTGGGCTTGTTATGCCGATGTACAGATTCAGCCTGCCGATTCAACGCTGGCATTGCTTCGTGTGGACGAGCAGGTACTCCTTTCGCAGGATCATCTGAATTATTTTGCGGCTCAGGTGCAGGAAAAAAAGAATCTGCTGCAGGTGGAACGCAGCAAGTTTTTCCCGGAGTTTTCAGTAGGATATACCCGGCAGAAAATTGCTCCGTTGAGTAACTTGAATGCCTGGACTGTAGGAGTATCGTTCCCGTTGTTTTTCTTTCCGCAGCAGAGTCGTAGCAAGCAGGCTAAGATTGCATTGCGGATAGCGGAATGGGAGGCGGATGACAATCGGTTTAAGTTGAAAAATAAGGTGGAGGAGTTGCAAAGACAGGCGCGTATGCAGCGTGAAGGACTGGATTATTATGAAAAGGCGGCGCTGAATGAGGCCCGTGAACTTCATCGGAGTGCTTTGCTGAAATATGAAGAGAGTGAGGTAGACATTGCCGGACTGGTACAGAGTCTGAATGCAGCGCGTGATATCCGGAAGGGATATATTGAGGCGGTATATGCTTATAATATTTCTTTGTTGGAACTGGAATTGTATACGGAATAATTATAGAAACAGATAAATCAGGAATATGAATAAAAAATGGATGTTGGGGTGCTTGCTGCTGGTGTTTGCGGCTTGTACTGAAAAAGAAAAAACGGTGGATGTAGTGGAAGAGCCGGTTCGCGAAGAGGTGACACAAACAGTAACCGACTCGGTGCAAGTGGATGGTGTCTCGGGTGCAACAAACAAGGCGAATGCTGCGACTTACAATGGTGTCTTGATGATTCCACCGCAGCAGCATGCTACCGTGACTTTGAGTATGGGAGGAGCTATCCAGAGTACTTCGCTGCTGCCGGGGGCTTATGTCCGTAAAGGGCAGGTGATTGCTACCTTGCGCAATCCGGAGTTTATCCGTTTGCAGCAGGATTATCTGGATGCTTCTGCACAGACTGCCTTTCTTGAAAAAGAGTATTTGCGTCAGCAGAAGCTGGTGCAGCAGGAAGCTGCCTCAGAAAAGAAATTCCAGCAGAGCGAGGCTGATTATTTGTCGGCAAAGAGCAGACTGGAGGCTTGTGCTGCCGAATTGGAAATACTGGGTGTGCGGGCTGCCGATTTGAAGAAGAAGGGGATACAGCCTTATCTGGAAGTACTTTCTCCGCTGGATGGTTATGTTACGAATATGAATCTGAATGTGGGTAAGTATTTTAATGTGGGCGAGCCGGTGTGTGATGTCATCAATAAGCAGGCACCGATGCTGCAGCTTACTGCATACGAAAAGGATTTGGAAAAACTGCAAACCGGTGCGGAGCTGGAGTTCCGGGTGAACGGTATGGACGGGCAGGTGTTCGAAGCGGTATTGGTTTCGGTAGACCAGATGGTGGACAGTGCCAATCGTTCCATCAAAGTGTATGCACGTGTTAAAAAAGCAGATGCTCAGTTCCGTCCGGGCATGTATGTCAGTGCGAAAGTGCGCGCAAATCAGTAAATTTGCAGCATGAGCAAGATTTTATTGAATAAATATGTGTGGATTGTGAATGCCATCTCTGTCATGGTGGCATTCTTGACGCATTTCCCTGAGCTGATTGCTTTGTTCAGCTTGTCGGATGCAGAGCCCGTTTTCCCGGGTATGCACTGGGGAGATGTGTGGAATGAAGTGTTTTTTACGTATGTGTCGTTGCTGTTACTGTTTTTTGTGAACGAGCGGTTGTTTCATTTTTGCAACGAGCTGGTTGTTATCGGCTGGAAGAAGGTTGTGGCTTCGTTTGTGCTGACGTGGGTGGGCAGTAATTTGCTGGGGAAGGGCTTCGTGCTATGTCACCAGTATTTTGATATACCGGCCATTGATGCTATGCTGCATCATTACTTGCATCCGCTGAGGGATTTCCTGATATCGTGTATTGTGACGGGTAGCAGTTATCTGATGTATCTGAGTCGTAAAAGCAGGATGGTGTTGCTGGAGAATCAGCAGTTGCGGACCGAAAACTTGCTGAATCAATACGAGACACTGAAAAACCAACTGAATCCGCACATGCTGTTCAATTCGCTGAATACGCTTTCGTCCTTGATTCGTGAGTCGCCGGATAAGGCTCAGAATTACTTGCAGGAGCTTTCGAGAGTACTGCGTTATACCTTGCAGGATAATGAAATGCATGCGGTTACGCTGCAGGAGGAAATGGATTTTGTTAAATCGTACATCTACCTGTTGCAGATGCGCTATGAGGACAATCTTTCATTCGAAATGTGTATCGAGCCGGAGATGTTGTCTAAGATGTTGCCGCCTATGGGAGTGCAGTTGTTGATAGAGAATGCGGTGAAGCATAACGAGATAAGTAACCGTCATCCGTTTACCGTGCATATCGTGGCTAAAGATGGCTGGCTGGTGGTCAGCAATTTGCTGCAGCCCAAACGTGTGCGGACTACCGGAACGGGAGTGGGGCTGGATAATCTGGCGAAACGTTATCAGTTGTTGTTTCATGAAAGTATCGAGGTGAAAGAAGAACAGAAATGTTTTATTGTAAAATTGCCGTTAATATGAAAGCTTTGATTGTAGAAGATGAAAAGGCTGCACTGCGTAACCTGAAGGCTGTATTGGCCGAGATTGATGCGGATATTGAGGTAGCCGGAGAAGTGGATAGTGTAGCGGATACGTTGGAATGGCTGGAGGAGCATCCGGTGCCGGATTTGCTGTTTCTGGATATTCATCTGGCGGACGGTTCGGCATTCGAATTGTTCGAGCATGTGGAGATAGCCTGTCCGGTCATTTTTACAACGGCTTACGATGAATATGCCTTGCGGGCTTTTAAGGTAAACAGTGTGGACTATTTGCTGAAGCCTATTAATAAGACGGATTTGCAAAGGGCTTTGGATAAACTGGCGTTGTTGAGAAAAACTTCCGGAGGAAACGTGGAGTTCGACTATCGGCGTATTGTGCAGGAGCTTCGTCAGGAAAAGACGTATAAGACTCATTTCCTGATTCCGGTCAAGGGCGACCGGCTGCTTCCGCTATCGGTGGACACAATCTTGTATTTCTACATAGCTGATGGTACGGTTAAGGCTGTAGATAAGGAGCTGAAGGAGATGGTCTTTCCGCAGACGCTGGATGAGCTGACGGAGGTGCTGAATCCGCAGACATTTTTCCGTGCGAACCGGCAGTTCCTGATTTCGAGACAGGCGGTGCAGGATGTGGTGTTGTGGTTCAACGGTCGGCTGGCAGTGAATCTGAAGGTTTCTTCCGCAGAAAAGGTAATTATCAGCAAAGCCCGTGTAGCTGATTTTAAAGAATGGTTTTGTATGTGACCATGGATTAAAAAGGAATCCCTTGTTTCCGGAGTCTTCTTTACGATGTATGCCGGAAACAAGGGATTTTTTATAGCTGACTGACAGAAGCGTCAGGCATTCCACTGCTGATGGAACTCTACTACAGCTTCGATTCCCTTACGGAAAATATCGAGCGAGAAGTTTTCGTTAGGTGAATGGATAGCGTCGCTTTCCAGTCCGAAGCCCATCAGGACAGTCTTGATACCCAGAATCTGTTCGAAGTCGCTGATGATAGGAATACTTCCTCCACGGCGTACAGCCAGCGGTTTTTTACCGAATGCTTTGGTGAATCCTTTTTCGGCTGCCTGATAGGCTGGCAGGTCGATTGGGCATACGTAGCCTTCGCCTCCGTGCATCGGGGTTACTTTTACCTGTACGTAGTCGGGGGCAATGGACTGGAAGTACTCTGTGAACAGACGTGAAATGGTTTCGTGGTTCTGATGGGGAACCAGTCGGCATGATACTTTTGCATATGCTTTAGAAGGAAGGACTGTTTTCGAACCTTCGCCGGTGTATCCGCCCCAAATACCGCATACGTCGAACGACGGACGGCAGCTGTTGCGTTCCAGTGTAGAATATCCTTTTTCGCCTTTCAGAGCTTTTACGCCAATGGCATCCATGTATTTCTGTTCGTCGAAGGGGATGTGGGCTATCATTTCGCGTTCGGCTGCCGGAACTTCTTCTACATCATCGTAGAAATGAGGAATAGTGATTCGGCCATTCTCATCAATAATCTGGGCAAGCATGCTGCACAGGGTGTTGATTGGATTGGCAACGGCACCGCCAAAATGTCCGGAGTGAAGGTCGCGGTTAGGACCGGTAACTTCGATTTCCCAGTAAGCCAGTCCGCGCAATCCGGTTGTGAGTGAAGGCAGATCGGCTCCCAGCATACTGGTATCGGATACCAGAATGACGTCGGCTTTGAGCAGTTCCTTGTGTTCCTTCAGGAAAGCGTTGAGACTGGGCGAACCGATTTCTTCTTCGCCTTCGAAAATGAATTTTACGTTGTGACGCAGCAGGCCTTCGTGTACCATGTATTCGAATGCCTTAGCCTGAATCATTGCCTGACCTTTATCATCGTCAGCTCCGCGTGCCCAGATGCGCCCATCGCGTATTTCGGGTTCAAAAGGCTGGCTTTTCCAGAGTTCCAGTGGTTCGGCCGGCATTACGTCGTAATGGGCGTAAATAAGAACGGTTGGGGCATCGGGACTGACACGCTTTTCGGCGTATACCAGCGGATTGCCTGCAGAGGGCATAATCATTGCTTCGTCGGCTCCTGCTTCCAGAAGGAGCTGGCGCCAGCGTTCGGCACAAGCCAGCATGTCTTCTTTATGCTGGGGCAGGGCACTGATGCTGGGGATGCGTATCAGACTGAAGAGCTCTTTGAGAAAGCGTGCTTCGTTTTCTTGTATATATTGCTTTATTTCCATGGTAATATTGTTATAAGGGTTATGTTTACAGGTGTGTGGCCTTGTTGAGCAGATACTGGTCGAGCAAGGTCATGGCGGCCATAGCTTCTACTACGGGCACCGCACGGGGAAGTACGCAGGCATCGTGACGGCCGCGGGCTTTCAGAATGGTATCATTGCCGTGGATGTCTACGGTCTGTTGTTCCATCAGGACAGTGGCTACGGGTTTGAAGGCTACGTTGAAGTAGATATCCTGTCCGTTGCTGATTCCACCCTGGATACCTCCCGAACGGTTGGTGCGGGTAGAGATATGTCCGTTATCGTTAAAGAACAGGTCGTTCTGTTCGCTTCCTTTCTGGTCCATACTGCCGAATCCTTGTCCATATTCGAATCCCTTGGCTGCATTGATGCTGAGCATGGCACTGCCCAGTGCTGCATGCAGTTTACCGAAAACAGGTTGTCCCAGTCCGGCTGGGCATCCCTGAATGACACAGGTGATAACACCGCCAATGGTATTGCCTTCGCCTTTGGTTTTGTAGATAAGCTCTTCCATACGCTGGGCTATTTCCGGGTCGGGGCATCGTACACTGTTCTGCTCGATACTTGAAAGGTCGAGTTCGGTATATGGTTTATCCACACGTAGCGGACCGACCTGTGCCGTATAGGCTGTAATGCGGATACCCAGCTGACGGAGTGCCAGTTTAGCCAAGGCACCGGCTACTACGCGTGATATGGTCTCGCGTGCCGATGAGCGGCCTCCTCCGCGGTGGTCGCGTATGCCGTATTTCTGCGTATAGGTATAGTCGGCATGCGACGGGCGGAAAACATCTTTCATGTTGTCATAGTCGGACGAATGCTGATTGGTGTTCCACACTACAAATCCGATGGGGCAGCCTGTAGAAACGCCATCAAAGATACCTGAAAGAAATTCTACGGCATCAGCCTCTTTGCGGGGAGTCGTAATGGACGACTGTCCCGGACGGCGGCGGTTGAGTTCCTGTTGAATAAAATCGGTATCGATGGCAATTCCGGCAGGAAAACCATCGATGACACCGCCCACAGCCTTGCCGTGTGATTCGCCAAAGCTGGTAAGGCAGAATAGAGTTCCAAATGTATTGTTGTACATGGATGTTTGTTTTCTTAAATTACGTATTTATCAGAATTTTACTTCCGGAGCTTTTTCACTTCCTTCTTGTGCTTCGAAATATGGACGCTTTTCGAATCCGAACAATCCGGCCAAGATGTTTTTAGGGAATTTACGGATGGTTGTGTTGTATTTCTTTGCTGTTTCGTTAAATTTTCTGCGCTCTACGCTGATGCGGTTTTCCGTACCTTCCAACTGAGCCTGCAATTCGCGGAAGTTCTCGTTGGCTTTCAGGTCGGGATAGCGTTCGGCTACAACAAGCAAACGTCCCAGGGCAGCACCTATCTCACCCTGTGCCTGCTGGTAAGCCTGCAGTTTTTCGGGAGTCAAATCTTCCATATTTACCTGGGTCTGTGTAGCTTTGGCACGTGCCGATACCACTGCTTCAAGGGTTTCTTGTTCGTGTGCAGCATATCCTTTTACGGTATTAACCAAGTTGGGAATCAAATCGGAACGGCGCTGATACTGGTTTTCTACATTGCTCCAGGCTGTTGCAACGCCTTCGTCCATAGCGACCATTGAGTTATACGATGTGGTACAGATAACAGCCAGTACAGCTATTACTCCAATGACGATAATCCAAGTTTTTTTCATACTTTGTTGTTTGTTTTATGGTTATTGATTTATAGTTTTTCTTATTAAAAATCACTTTCAGAGCCACCTCCGCCGAAGTCACCGCCTCCGTAGCTTCCTCCTCCTCCGAAACCGCCGGATGAGCCTCCTCGTCCACCGAAGAAGGTTCCTCCCATAAAGCCTCCCCAGAAGGGACCGTTTCCGGTAGTGTGGTGATGGTCGTCGTCATCACCTCCTCGTTGTCTTCGGTAAGAGAATTGGGCATGGCAGTGTGAACAGCGCATTACTACCACTTCAATTGTGGAGTTGCGGTAACGGGTAATGACGTGTGAGCTAACTTCGTGCAAGGTATGCTTGTGGCATTTGGGACAACGGCGCTTCCACCAGTTGTTGGTCCAGATGATGACGGGTATAATTCCGAATACGAGCAGGACGATAAGCAGTTCGATGGGGAAGCCTTCTTCCTGATGGGAAGCTTGCGGATTTTCCGGGTCGTAGTCGTTCAGATATGTGCGGATGGCCTTTATACCAGCCAGCATTCCCTCGTCCCAGTCTTCGTTCTTGAAGAATGGTACCATGTAGCGTGACTGTATACGTTTGGTGATGGCATCGGGCAGAACTCCCTCCAGACCGTAACCGGTGTGGATACGTATTTTTCGTTCGTTTGTTACCAGCAGTACGATGAGTCCGTTGTCTTTCCCTTGTTGTCCGATACCGTATTTTTCTCCGAGTTGCTGTGCAAAGTCGAATACGCTGCCTCCGCTGATTTCGCGCACGGCAAAAACGGCTACCTGTATGCCTTTCTGGCTCTCCAGGTTATAGAGGATGGTATCCATGGCAGTAACAGCCTGTTCCGAAAGGATATGGTCGGGGTTGGACACATAGCGCATGCGGTTTTGCAGGTGCACCATGGGAATATCGTCTACCGTATAAGCTTTTACATGTAATGTGAAAAGCAGGAAAAACGATAAAAAAAATGCTGAAATAGATATTATTCGTTTCATAGTGTTGCAAATATAAAAAAATATCCCGCACCAATCTATTTGGTACGGGATTATTTCATTATTTGCAATATTTATTTACAAAACTGTCTACACGGCGGGTATATTCTTCCGGATTGTCTCTGTAGGACGTGGCATGTTCGGCACCCGGAACGACCCATATTTCTTTGGGCATGGGTTTTGCACGGTAGACTTCGTATACCATCCAAGTCGGAACGAAGTCGTCTTTGTCGCCGTGGATGAAGAACATGGGCAACTGGCATTTGTGGACTTGCTCAATGGCTGATGCTTCGGTGAAGTTCCATCCGTTCTGCAACTGGTTTATCCAGCTTGCCATGTGTAGGAGTGGGAATGCCGGCAATCCGAACTGTTCTTTCAGCTCTTTACGGAACTGGTCCCATACGCTGGTGTATCCGCAGTCTTCCACATAGCATCGGATGTATTCTGGCTGGGATTCCCCCGAGGTCATCATGGTAGTGGCTGCTCCCATTGAGATACCATGTACAACGGCCTGCAGGGAATCGCCGAAAATAGTTGGAGCGACTTTTATCCACTGGCTGACATCCAGACGGTCCAGCCATCCCATCTGGAAAGCATCTCCTTGACTGAGCCCGCTGTAGCGGAGGTCGGGAAGGAGAATGTTGTAGTTGAGACACTGATTGTACAGATAACCGATGTGGAACATGCGTATGGCATTATCGGTATAACCGTGTACGATGACGGCTGTTTGCTTTACCGGACGTGACGCGTAGGCATAATAGGCATGCAGGCGTGTCTTTCCGTCGTTTGCCGTAATAAAGGTGTCTCTTAAAGCATTGTGCAGTTTCAGACTGTCCAGCCAAGGGGTAATCTGCGGATAGGTTTGTCGCATGAAAGCTTCGGAGGCTTCCAGATCTTTTCCTCGGTTCTCAGGACGCAGGGAGTAATCTATCAGGTAGAGGCTTCCTCCAGTCAGTGCCGCACCCACCAGTATGATAAATGTGCAGACAGCAATAATAATTTTCTTTTTCATGCATGTATAGGGTTATTCATTCCAAAAATCCCATGCTCCAAAGGCTTGCAGCAACAGCATCTCGAGTCCGTTCTTGACAATAGCTCCCTGGTCGGCTCCTTTTTTCATGAAGAGTGTGGTATCAGGATTGTAGAGCAAGTCGTACAACAAGTGCTGTGGGGTAAGGCATTCGTAAGGAATGTCCGGGCATTCGTCTGCTCTGGGGTACATACCTACGGGTGTACAGTTTACGATTACCTTATAGGCATCCATAATTTCGGGAGTAAGCTGATTGTAGGCCAGTGTATTTTCGTCTTTCGGATTACGTGATACGAATTTGATTTCCAGTCCCAACTCCTTTAAACCGTATGCTATGGCTTTTGAAGCACCTCCGGTACCCAGTATCAATGCCTTTTTATGCTGGTATTCAAGCAGCGGCTCGATAGAGCGAGTAAAACCCAGTACGTCTGAGTTGTAACCTGTAAGTTTTACTTTTCCTTTTTCGTGCTGCACTTTAATTACGTTTACGGCACCGATGGCGGCTGCTACAGGGTCAAGGTTGTCCAAAAAACGAATGACCTGCTCTTTGTAGGGAATGGTTACGTTAAATCCTACCAACTCAGGATTAGATGCCAGTACACCCGGCAAATAGTCGATAGAGGGTATTTCGAAATTTACGTATGTCGCATCAATATTTTCAGAATTGAATTTCTCGTTGAAGAAATTCTTTGAAAAAGAGTGTCCGAGCGGATACCCAATTAAGCCATATAATTTCATATTCGGTTTATTATTTAGTTGCAAGATATAACGTACAGATACCCAGTGTCAGTCTTTTGAAACTTACCTTGCTGAATCCGGCTTTGAGGATGATTTGCTGCATGACTTCTCCTTGTGGGAAAGCCTTGATGGATTGGGGCAGGTAGGTATAGGCACTGCGATCTTTGGATAAGAGTCTTCCGAGAGTAGGAATTACTACTTTCGAATACACTGCATACAATTGTTTCATCGGAAACCACTCAGGTTCGGACAATTCAAGGATAACCAGATGACCGCCGTCATCCAGCACACGGTACATTTCCTGTAATCCTTTGTCCAGATTTTCAAAATTACGCACACCAAATGCTACAGTGATGGCATCGAAGCGCTTGTCTGGAAATGACAGTGCTGTGCAGTCTTCTTTGGCAAAGGAGATTTGTCGGTCCAGTCCGGCCTGGCGGACTTTTTCTCTTCCCACGTTCATCATTCCTTCCGAAATATCTGTACCTATCAGTTCGTCTGGATGTAAAACCTGGCAAGCCTGAATGGCAAAGTCGCCTGTACCGGTTGCTACATCCATCATTCTGCGTGGGCGGAATGGTTTTAGCCAATTGATAGCCTTGCGTCGCCAGCACTTGTCGATGCCCCATGACAAGGTGTGGTTCAGTGTGTCGTAAGCCGGTGCAATGTTATCGAACATTTTTTCAACTTGTACGGCTTTCCGTTCTTCTTCGTTATAAGGCTTGATTTTTTCTTGGGGATAATTGGTCATGGTGTGAATGATTGGTGTGGGAAACAGAAAAAGTTGACGGCAGACATGAACGACTGCCTGTCAACTTTTTCAATGTAATTTATTTGTTCAGAAATTCTGTAACGTTCTTTTCAATACGTTCCAGCAGGTTGGCTGTATCGGCTTTTTCGAATGTTTCACCGGTGATGTGTTCGTACAGCTCGATATAGCGGTCGCTGATAGAGTTTACAATTTCCGGAGTCATTTCAGGTACAGTCTGTCCTTCTTTTCCCTGGAAGTTGTTGGCCATCAGCCATTCACGTACAAATTCTTTAGAAAGCTGTTTCTGTGGTTCGCCTTTTTCGAAGCGTTCCTGATAGCCTTCTGAATAGAAGTAACGACTAGAGTCTGGTGTGTGGATTTCGTCCATCAAATAGATTTCGCCGTTGTAAGTACCGAATTCATATTTAGTGTCAACCAGAATAAGTCCACGTTCAGCAGCCATCTGTGTGCCACGTTCGAACAAAGCCAGTGTATACTGTTCCAGCAAAGCATATTCTTCAGGAGTTGCAAGTCCTTTTGCCAGAATTTCTTCTTTAGAAATGTCTTCATCATGTAATCCCATTTCGGCTTTAGTGGTAGGAGTGATGATAGGACGTGGGAACTTTTCGTTTTCACGCATACCGTCGGGCAGTGCTACGCCGCAGATTTCACGAACACCGCTTTTGTAAGCACGCCATGCGCTTCCGCACAAATATCCGCGTACGATCATTTCTACTGGGAAACCCTTACACATAACACCTACAGTTACCATTGGGTCTGGAGTAGCAATTTTCCAGTTAGGACAAATATCGGTAGTAGCATCCAGGAATTTGGCTGCAATCTGGTTCAGCATCTGTCCTTTGTAAGGAATACCTTCAGGCAATACAACGTCGAAGGCCGAGATACGGTCTGTTGCTACCATTACCAGTTTCTCATCGTTGATGTTGTATACATCGCGTACTTTACCATGGTATACACTTTTTTGTCCAGGAAAGTTGTAATCTGTTTTTGTTAATGCTTTACTCATTGCTTTACGTATTAATAATGATACATTTCGTTTAAAGTCATTTTATTGGGCGGTATCTTTTTTCCTGTCATCTTTAGAAGCGGCGGCAGCTTTTTTCTGCATCCGTTCTTCTTTATGCGATTCATCGAATTTTTCATAGGCTTCGACGATACGTGTCACCAGTTTGTGGCGGACGATATCCTTTTTGTTCAGCTCGATGAAACTGATACCTTTTACTCCCTTCAGGATATGCAATGCCTGTACCAGACCCGAAGTCTGAGAGCTGGGCAAGTCAATCTGAGTCATATCACCGGTAATAATCATCTTGGTGTTCATACCCATACGGGTGAGAAACATTTTGATTTGTTGGGAGGTTGTGTTCTGAGCCTCATCCAATATCACTACAGCATCGTTCAGCGTACGACCGCGCATAAAGGCCAGCGGTGCGATTTGTATGATGTTCAGGTCCATGTATTCTTTCAGCTTGGCAGCTGGAATCATATCTTGCAGGGCATCGTACAACGGTTGCAGGTAGGGGTCTATTTTTTCTTTCATATCTCCCGGGAGGAAACCTAGCTTTTCACCAGCTTCTACTGCAGGACGGCTGAGGATTATTTTCTTTATCTCCTTGTTTTTCAGAGCGCGTACAGCCAAGGCGATGGCTGTGTATGTTTTGCCGGAACCGGCAGGTCCGATGGCAAAAATCATGTCGTTCTTATCGAATTCTTTTACCAGCTTCAACTGATTGCTGCTGCGAGGAGTAATGGGTTTTCCTGTTACACTGAAAACGATGACGTTGCCTGAGTTTTCGGCTTGTGTCTTGTTGCCTTTTACAATGTCAAGGATGGTTTCCTCATCCAGTGAATTGTACTTTACGCAGTGTTTTTCAAGTGCTGTTACAGCGTCCTCGAAGGCGCACATTTCTTCTTCGTCGCCCATCACTTTGATAACGTTCCCGCGGGCAACGATGCGTAGTTTTGGGAACAACGCTTTTATCATCTGTATATTGGTGTTGTTTACACCATAAAATATTACCGGATCAGTGTCTTCTAAAACAATATGCTTTTCTATCATTCAGTCAGCTTTAATCTATTCTCCCTCAATTTTTATTCAACTGTTTTGCAAATTTAGTGATTCCTTTGGATTTATTCTCTAATTTGGACTTATTCTTTTGACTTTAGATGTAAGTTTTTTATGTTGTCTTTCTTTTTCACTTTATTTCACTATCTTTGCACCCTAAATTAATAAATGTAGAAAATATGTTACGGTTTTGTAGGTTTTTGTTAGTTTTTTCGTCCGTTTGTATATTTTTCGGATGTAAGGAAAAGGATATGTCGATGAAAATGAATAATCCGCATAACATTCGCGGGGTAATCAGTTACAAACGTAGTTTCAATGACCTAAATAATGTACAGTTGGTGGCGGCTAAGAAAAATGGCATCCGTCCGTTAGCTTCGCGTGAGGAAGCTGTCGAATTAGGAGACCGTTTGATCGAAATAAAGGAGTGTGAGTGGTATGATGTGGATTCGCTTACACATTCTATACCCTTCTTAGTCCCGAAAGCCAGTGAGTTGCTTGATACATTGGGTGCCGTTTTTTTGGATTCACTGGATTGCAAGGGCTTGAATCCTAATAAAATTATTGTAACATCTGTCTTGCGCACACAGCATGATGTCAAGCGTTTGCGCCGTTCTAATAGTAACGCTTCAAATAATTCATGTCACGCTTACGGTACAACTTTTGATGTCAGTTGGAAGCGTTTCAAAAAAGTAGAAGCCCCCGATGGACGCCCGATGCAGGATGTAAGTGTTGATACCTTGAAGTTGGTGCTTTCCGAGGTTTTGCGTGATTTGAAGAAAGATGGAAAGTGTTATGTAAAATATGAACTGCGTCAGGGATGTTTCCATATCACTGCCAGATAAAAGCTGTATCCCGTATGTTTAGATATTTTGTTTATTTTGCTTATGATGGTGCCAATTATCATGGCTGGCAGATACAGCCTAACGGTATAAGTGTACAAGAGGAGTTACAGAAAGTTTTGATGACTTTCTTTCGTCAGCCGATTGAGGTCGTAGGGGCTGGTCGGACAGATGCAGGTGTTCATGCCAGCAGGATGGTTGCTCATTTTGAAGTTCCGGACTTGCTGGACTGTGCAAGACTGACCGACAAGATGAACCGTATGCTACCTCCTAATATTGCTGTTCACGAAATTCGAAGGGTGCGTGCAGATGCTCATGCTCGTTTCGATGCAACTTACAGAAAGTATCAGTATCACATAACCATGCGCAAAGATCCGTTTCACCGGAATTATGCTTGGAGAATTTTTCAGCAATTAGACTTCGATGCAATGAACAAAGCGGCTTCTATTTTGTTTAGCTATATAGATTTTACTAGTTTTAGTAAATTGCATACCGATGTAAAGACAAATAATTGTAGAATTATGCATGCCTGCTGGGAGCAAGAAGGCCCGCAAGAATGGGTGTTTACTATTCAGGCCGACCGTTTCCTTAGAAATATGGTGCGGGCAATAGTCGGTACATTGATAGAAGTAGGAAGAGGTAAACTTACAGTAGAAGGTTTTCGGGATATTATTAATCAAAAAAACCGTTGTGCTGCAGGTACATCGGCACCAGCTCATGCGCTTTTTTTGGTAGATGTAGGTTATCCTGAAGATATTTTCATTGAAGAATAATTTTGCTAGCTTATAAATTATAAAGCATCTTAAAAAAATATGTGGTTATTATTGGCTTTTTTGTCGGCTGCTTTGTTGGGATTTTATGATGTTTTCAAGAAAAAATCATTGAAAGACAATGCAGTTCTTCCTGTTTTGGGGCTTAACACACTGTTTTCGAGTCTCATCTTTTTACCGTTTATATTGATTTCTGCATGTAAGCCGGAGTGGTTGCAAGGTTCTATGTTTTATGTACCTGCTGCTAGTTGGGTGGTGCATCGCTTTATTCTGGTAAAATCGTTTATCGTGCTTTCGTCATGGGTATTGGGATATTTCGGCATGAAGCATCTGCCGCTCACGATTGTAGGTCCGATTAACGCAACGCGTCCGGTAATGACGCTTGTGGGAGCCATGCTGGTCTTTGGTGAACGCCTTAACTTGTATCAGTGGGTGGGTGTAACTTTGGCCATTGTGTCTTTTTTTATGCTGAGTCGTTCAGGGCGAAAGGAAGGGATTGACTTCAGACATAATAAATGGATATTTTGCATCGTACTGGCCGCATTCCTAGGGGCAGTGAGTGGTTTGTATGATAAATTCCTGATGGCAAGATTCGACCGTATGGTGGTTCAGTCATGGTATAATATTTACCAGCTGTTTATTATGGGAAGTGTGCTGATGCTGTTGTGGTGGCCTAAGCGCAAGACTACGACACCTTTTCGGTGGGATTGGTGTATTATATGTATATCCATATTCCTTTCGGCTGCCGATTTCGTATACTTCTATGCATTGAGTTTGCCTGGCTCTATGATTTCTATTGTATCTATGGTGCGAAGAGGTAGTGTGATTGTTTCTTTCCTGTGTGCGGCTATGCTTTTCAGGGAAAAGAATCTCAAGAGTAAGGTGGTCGACTTGATACTGGTTATGATAGGTATGTTCTTCCTATATCTGGGAAGTCGATGAGGAAAAAATTAAAACAAAGAATTCACAAGTAATATTATGAAGACAAGAGGAAAACTTTTATTTGTAATGATGTTGCTCACGGCTTTCGGGTGTGCAGAAGCTCTGGCGAAGAAAGTCGTACAGCAGGAAGATAGTGTAGAACTGGCATTGAAGAAAATCTATAATAAGCGTGAAGTTATGATACCAATGCGCGACGGGGTTAAACTTTATACGGCTGTATACGAGCCCAAAGACAACAGTTCGCGTCATCCCATCTTGATGCACCGTTCTCCATATTCGTGTGCTCCTTACGGACAGACGCTGAAAAGGGGCTTGCGCAGTTCGCTTAAAAACTACATCGATAACAAGTATATCATCGTGTATCAGGATGTGCGCGGAAGACATAAAAGCGAAGGTACATTTGTGCAGGTGCGTCCGCTTAACAAAAACAAGAAGTCCAAAAAAGATATTGATGAGGCTACTGATACGTATGATACCATTGAATGGCTGATTAAAAATACACATAACAACGGTGCTGTGGGAACGTGGGGTATCAGTTACGATGGCTTTTATGCTACTATGACAGCTTCGTGCGGACATCCTGCATTGAAGGCTGTATCGCCGCAGGGACCTGTAACCGACTGGTTCAGGGGTGATGACCGCCATCATAACGGGGCATTTACCTTTTTGCAGACAACCAACTTTCTGCCGTATCTGGAAGGAAAATGGATGGGAAAAGGTGTGATGGACCAGATTGTGAAGACTGATGTGTATACAGACTTCTTACGTCTGGGTACTTTCAAAAATGCTGATGATTTGGTGAACGATGAAGGAGAAACATTGTGGAATCTGATTAAGACACATCCCAATTTCGACGGCTTCTGGCAAGAACGCGATGCACGTACATCCTGCTATAATCTGAAACCTGCAATGCTGGTCGTAGGCGGACTTTACGACTCAGAGGATTGCTACGGAGCATGGAATCTGTATCAGGCCATCCGTAAGCAGTCGCCCGATACAGAACTGTATCTGGCTTTTGGTCCCTGGTGGCATGGCGCTTGGACCGTACGCGAATTCCAAGGTTTCGGCAATGTTTATTTTGGTGAAAGTACTTCTGCTTATTATATGGATGAAATCGAATATCCTTTTTTCCGCTATTATTTGGAAGGTAAAGGAGAGAAACCTTCGCATAAAGTAAATGTATTCTATTCGGGTGAAAATTCTTGGAAAACTTACGACCAGTGGCCTTCAGAAAAGATGGTGGAAACACCTTTCTATTTACATGCCGATGGCTCTGTTTCAGAAGCCGAACCGCAGGAGATAACTTCGTATACAGAGTATGTATCGGATATGGAACACCCTGTTCCTTATACAGGAAATCCTACAACTTATCGCACAAAAGAATATATGATTGACGACCAGCGCTTTGCCACAGCACGTCCGGATGTGATTACGTTTATGACTGAACCATTGAAGGAACAGCTTACACTTGCAGGACCTATTCAGGTTGAATTGATGGCAGAGTTAAGCAGTACGGATGCCGACTTTATGGTGAAGGTGATTGATGTTTATCCGGATAATTACAAACAGTCTAAGGAAGCTGCAGAATATTTGAAGAACGGTAACTATCCGATGGCTGGCTATCAGATGATGGTGCGCGGAGAATTGTTCCGCGGACGCTATCGTGAAAGCTTTGAGCATCCGAAAGCGTTTGAACCTGGTAAGATAACTCCGGTAAACTATACATTGTACGATGTAGCTCATACGTTTATGTCGGGACATCGGTTGATGATTCAGATTCAAAGTTCATGGTTCCCTATTATTGACCGTAATCCACAAAAATTTATCGATACGTATACTTGTACGGAAAAGGATTTTGAAATGAAACAACATGTTAAAATTTATCACCAGCAAGGAGCGGCAACGCGTATCGTTTTGCCTGTATTGAAATAATATTT
>USQO01000026.1 GCA_900556845.1 uncultured Bacteroides sp.
GATAGGCTCCGGTCTCGTGGGCTCGGAGATGTGTATAAGAGACAGATATTAGACTTTTCTTTTTGGCAAAATTAGTGAGGATATATGATTTTTTATATTACTTTTGTGACGAAACACTTATACTTTCTTACTATCTGCATTATGCTAAAAATTAAAGAAGGATTCAGAGGGGAGCGGTTAATTTCCCTGCCAGACGATATTTTGTCTGCCTATTCTAAAGATCCGCTGATAAAAAACCTGTATATCCGCAAAATAGGTTTCTTTCCGCACGTCAAATACCATTATATCCAAAAAGAAAACGGGACCGACTATGCAATGCTGATTTATTGTACAGACGGTAAAGGATGGTATAAGATTAACGATAAGACCCATACTGTACTTGCCAACAATTATATTATAATTCCTCCCAATACACCTTATTCTTTTGGAGCGGATGACGAAGATCCTTGGAGTATCTACTTTATTCACTTCAAGGGAAGCCTCTGCGAGCATTTCCTGCCAAAGTACCCCAATCCTCAGCCGATAACACCTAACGAATATTCCCGACTACAGGACCGTTTTGACCTGTTTGAAGAAATTTATCAATGCTTTTCCATGGGATATATCAAGGAATATATGATATATGCCTCACTGAGTCTTTATCGGTTTCTTTCTTCATTCATCTATTTAGAACCTTTCCGCCATGTTAATGTACTGGGAAGAAAAGAAAGCTCTTTTTCGACAAAAGTCATCCATTATATGCAAGAAAATATCCAGCACAATATCACGTTGGAAGAATTTGCAAACAACTTCAAGTATTCTCCATCGCATTTCTCTACGCTTTTTCAAAAAGAAACAGGAGTTTCACCCATCAACTACTTCATACGTCTGAAGATTCAGAAAGCCTGTCAATACATTGAACTTACAGATATGAGAATCAGTGAGATATCTGTACAACTTGGTTTTGAAGAACCGGCTTACTTCTCCAGGCTTTTTTCAAAAATAATGGGAGTATCTCCATCAGTTTATCGCAAAAAGGAATCCATAAGAAAACCGGAAATACTTTCCAACGAAAATACGGAAACTGAAAAAGAGTAATATACAAGAAGATAATACAAGCAGTTCGAAAAAAAGTCTTATAAGGATTATATGCAAAAACGCTTTCTTTGCATATAATCCTTATATTTTATGAAAAAACATCTTATTATTACAACTTTTACTTTTGCATCATTGGCTTTTGCACAATATGCAAACGGACAAATATGGAGTATCGGGAAAAACGACAATCAAACAACTGAGTTTGCATTGGGTCCCGATAAATATAAAGACTTTCTGGCGCATGACTTCGGCTATGAAGACCGTTATTTTTTAATTGGTTACTCTAACGAAAAAACAGATTTCCCTTACGTTATTCCAGGACCATCTGACGGTTGGGGAGGTACAGGAGGTACTTCTGGATGGCGTACGCATGAAACCACCATACTTTTCGGCCTTGAAGATGCACCTCTTTCTGATAATTGGAAGCTTGTGATTGATATAGCAGAAAATGCTGTAAAGCAACCTCCATTATTGAAAGTGAGCGTTAATGGACATGACTGGAAATTCCAAATGCCAGCCGGCCAAAACGAAAATGCCATTACCGGAGATTTGACTGGAAGCAAAGAACATATTTTGGAAATTCCACTCAACTCCTCGCATTTAAAACAAGGTGGTAATGAAATCCGTTTATCTGTTTTGCAAGGGTCATGGATTCTGTTTGATCAGGTTTATCTGGACGGACCTGCTGGTACTAAAGTAGCTCAACCGAAAAAAGCTTTTATCCGCAATGTATCGGCAGCAAACTACGAAACCATGGTGAATGGAGAGCGTTTCCAACCTTTATTAGTGGATGTTGAAGAACTGGAAAAGAACCCAGAAATATCCGTTGAATTAGACGGGAAAAATATCTTCACCCAGAAAATAGATACCGCACGCTATATCTTTGAAGTCCCAATGCCTGCAGTAAAACAAGCTCAAACAAGTAAATATTGCATTAAAGTAAACGGACAGACGGTCGAAAATGGAACTGTATCACGCGCTGCACAAACTCTGCAAACACCAGCTGACTATGTAGACACCCGTATCGGCACAGGACACTCAAGATGGATGATCGCTCCCGGTCCTTGGATGCCCTTCAGTATGGTCAAACTTAGTCCCGATAATCAAAATATGGGATGGCAAGCTGGCTATCAGCCTACCTTCGAAAGCATAGGATGCTTCAGTCATCTGCACGAGTGGACACTGGGAGGATTAGGTATGATGCCGACAAACGGCAAACTGATTATTCAGGAAGGAGACGAAATGAATCCTGATTCTGGATACAGATCGCATATCCAGAAAAAAAATGAAAAAGCTGAAATCGGATACTATTCTATTTTACTGGACGATTATAATATCAAAGCAGAGTTGACCTCTACGACACGATGCGGATTCCAGAAATATACCTTCCCAGAAAACAGCAAGAACTCCAGAGTACTTGTAGATTTACATATCCCAACCGAATATGATTATGAACTGAAATCTATCGAAGTAAAACAAGTATCTCCTTATCGTATCGAAGGGAAAAGTCATCAGTACTCCAAAGAGGTATGGAGTAACGATGCAGAACAGGATTACACGGTTCACTTCGTTCTGGAATTTGACCGGCCTATTCAAGCCATGGGCGGATGGATGGATAATCTGATTTATCCAACTACCCACCTTAAAGGTAAACAACTGAAAGATGCAGGCGTATATTTACAGTTTGATACAAAAGACAATCAGGTAGTACAGGTTCGCTCTGGTGTATCTCTAGTTAGTGTAGAAAATGCAGCCTTGAATCTGAAAAAAGAAATAGAAGAACCTTTCGGATGGGATTTTGAAAAAATACGCAGTTTCCATAAGCAGACGTGGAACGAATTGTTTGGAAGAGTAGAAATCGAATCTAACGACCGGCAGGAAAAAATCCGTTTCTACAATAACATGTATCGTGCATTATGCAGCCGAAACATTTGGAGTGACGTAAACGGGGAATGGATTGGCACAGACCATAAAGTGCATAAGATGGCCAATAAAGAGGATGTCGCACTGGGATGTGATGCCTTTTGGAATACCTTCTGGAACTTAAATCAGTTCTGGAATCTGATAACTCCCGAATGGACAAGCCGATGGGTAAAATCCCAATTAGCCATGTACGATGCCAACGGATGGCTGGCTAAAGGTCCGGCAGGAATGAACTACATCCCGGTGATGGTAGCCGAGCATGAAATTCCACTGATAGTAGCAGCTTACCAAATGGGTATACGCGACTTCGATACACATAAGGCACTGGAAGCGATGCTGAAAATGCAGCAAACTCCTTCGCAGAAAGTGCACAGAGGATATGCCGGAAACAGAGATTTGAATGCCTATCTGCAATACAAGTATGTGCCATCCGATTTAGGACGATTCTCAAACTCACTGGAATACTCTTTTGATGACTGGACTGTAGGACAATATGCCAAAGCAATTGGAAAGAACGATATTTATAATCAGTTCAACGAACGCGGCTACTGGTGGAAAAATACCATCGAGCCTACAGAAGGATTTGCAACCCTGAAGAACAGCAAGGGAGAATGGGAAAAAGATTTCGACCCGTTCCGCTCCGGCGCTAACCAACATTACGTTGAAGGAAATGCCTGGCAGTTGACTTATTTTGTTCCTCAGGATGTAAACGCTCTGGCAAAAGCAATTGGTAAAAAACGATTTATTGACCGTCTGGAATGGGGATTCGAGGCCAGCGAGCCTTGGAGATACAATGCCCCCAACGACCAATACTGGGATTTCCCTGTAGTGCAGGGGAACCAGCAATCTATGCATTTTGCATTTTTGTTCAACTGGGTAGGCAAACCTTGGCTGACCCAGAAATGGAGCCGATCTATCATCGACCGTTATTATGGATATGGAACAGCCAATGCTTACCTGGGTGATGAAGATCAGGGACAAATGAGTGCATGGTTCATTATGGCTGCTTTGGGTCTGTTCCAGACAGACGGTGGATGCAGTACCGAGCCTGTATACGAAATAGCAAGTCCGATTTTTGAAAAAGTAACCATTCATTTGAACGAAAAATATGGTCGCGGAAAGATATTTACCATCGAAGCTGAAAATGTATCGCGCCATAACAAGTATGTACAGTCGGCTGTATTGAATGGTAAACCTCTTACTTCTTTCAAATTTCCGGCCAAAGAATTGCTGAAAGGAGGAAAACTTATACTCAAAATGGGAGGCAAGCCCAACAAAGCATGGGGAAAAGTTTTCTAACATAGCATTACTATTACTTTCTTAAAACAACGGAGCAGTAAAAGAGCGAATTCATTCTTTACTGCTCTGCTTTTATTTTCACTCCTATTATAATCTCTGTACTTCCTCTAAAGAAAAGCGATGCTGCATTCATAATAAGTTCAATATTTTTGCTATTTTTGTCCTGTTATGTAAATTACCCGATTTGGACACAATTTAGAAAGTAAATGAAAGTTATAGATTTAATCAGAAAAAATGCTAAGACTGCATTTTCCTTTGAAATTCTTCCCCCATTAAAAGGAAATGGCATAGAAAAACTATACAATACAATTGATACGCTACGAGAATTTGACCCTCAATATATAAACATCACTACGCACAGAAGTGAGTATGTTTACAAAGAGCTGGGCAATGGACTTTATCAAAGAAACCGCTTGCGCAGACGTCCGGGGACCGTAGCCGTTGCTGCCGCCATTCAGAATAAATATAACATTACAGTTGTTCCACATTTGCTTTGCAGCGATTTTACTCGTGAAGACACTGAATATATTTTACTTGACCTCCAATTTCTGGGTATAACCGATTTGCTTGTACTACGAGGTGACAAGGCTAAACATGAAGCATCTTTTGTACCCGAACCTAACGGCTATACACATGCACTTGAGTTGGAGGAGCAAATCAATGACTTCAATAAAGGCGTATTTATTGATGGTTCACCCATCAAAACCTCTATGCATACCTTCAGTTATGGAGTAGCCTGCTATCCTGAAAAGCATGAAGAATCACCTAACATGGAACAAGATATTTACTGGCTAAAAAAGAAAATCGAAGCTGGAGCAGAGTATGCGGTAACACAGCTTTTCTATGACAATCAAAAGTACTTTGATTTTGTAGAAAAGGTTAGAGCAGCCGGCATCAATGTCCCTATCATTCCCGGAATTAAGCCTATATCCAAACTGAGTCAACTGAATGTCATTCCCAGAACATTTAAAGTTGATCTCCCGCAAGAGCTGACTTCCGAAATGATAAAATGCAAATCGGATGAAGATATGAAACAACTCGGTATAGAATGGGGCATACACCAATGCAAAGAACTTATCGAGCATGGGGTACCAAGCATTCATTTCTATACAGTTAATGCTGTTCAGAGTGTAAAAGAAATTGCTAAAGTTATTTATTAAAATACCATGCTTTTTAAAGATATAATAGGACAAGAAGAAGCAAAAAAGCACTTAATCACAGAAGTCAAAGAAGGGAGAATCCCGCATGCACAGCTTTTTTGCGGTCCCGAAGGTGTAGGAAAACTGCCTTTGGCTATCGCTTATGCCCAGTTCATCTGCTGCGAGCATCCCACCCACGAAGATGCTTGCGGTACTTGTTCTTCTTGCCTGTTATTCAACAAACTTGTTCATCCGGATTTACACTTTGTATTCCCCATTGTAAAATTAAAATCGGGAAAAGGAATTATATGCGATGATTTTCTACCCGAATGGAGAAATTTGGTTTTAAAACAACCTTATTTCAACATTCATCACTGGCTGGACCAGGTGGGAGCCGAAAACCAACAGGCACTCATCGGCGTACGTGAAAGTGATGAAGTCATGAAAAAGCTGAATGTAAAGTCCAGGATGGGCGGGTATAAGGTAATGGTTATATGGCTCCCTGAAAAAATGAATATGGAATGCAGCAACAAGTTGCTGAAAATACTAGAAGAGCCTCCTGTAAAAACGGTCTTTTTACTGGTCTCAGAAGAAGCTGATAATATTCTTCCGACCATCCAAAGCCGTACCCAACGATTCAACCTGCCACGAATCGCAGAAGATAAGATTACCAAAGTCCTTCAGGACAAGTTCTACTTAATACCCGAAGATGCAATAAACATAGCCCACCGTGCTGAAGGTAATTTTATCAAGGCACTGGAAACAATTCATCTAAGTGAAGACAACAAACTGTTCTTCGAATTGTTTGTCAGTCTGATGCGTTTGTCGTATCAACGTAAAATCAGGGAAATGAAAGCTTGGAGCGAGCAAGTTGCCGCTATGGGCCGGGAAAGGCAAAAGCATTTCCTCACCTATTGCCAAAGAATGATACGAGAAAACTTCATATATAACTTTCACAATAAAGAGCTTGTTTATCTTAATCCGGAAGAGCAGAATTTCTCTTCACGCTTTTCTCCATATATAAACGAGCGCAATGTAATAGGAATTATGAACGAACTTACAGAAGCACAAATCCATATAGAGCAAAACGTAAACCCCAAAATGGTTTTTTTCGATTTTTCCTTAAAAATGATTGTGCTCCTTATACAATAATAGCCTAGAAGAGGAATCTTCTATTTCAATTTAATTCAGTAAATTATGAACGACGATTTTAAATTAAAAAACGGAAGCGGCAAACTTTGTTGCAAAGGCTGCGGACGTCAAGATAATAAACTAAATACGTATGACTGGCTCGCAGACATTCCTGGAAATGCAGAAGAGCAGGACATGGTGGAAGTACAGTTTAAAAACACCCGGAAAGGGTATTATAAAAACAGCAACAAACTAAAGCTTGAAAAGGGAGACATTGTTGCGGTAGAAGCCAATCCTGGACACGATATCGGTACCGTTACACTTACCGGACGACTGGTTTTACTGCAAATGCGTAAGGCAAATCTCAAGCCGGATGTCGAAATCAAACGTGTCTACAGAAAAGTCAAACCTGTAGATATGGAAAAATATGAAGAAGCTAAGGCTAAAGAACATGCTACGATGATTCGCTCACGCCAGATAGCAGCAAGCCTAGGCCTACAAATGAAAATTGGTGACGTAGAATATCAAGGCGATGGCAACAAGGCTATCTTCTATTACATTGCAGATGAGCGCGTGGACTTCCGCCAGCTGATTAAAGTTTTGGCAGAAGTTTTCCGGGTTCGCATCGAAATGAAGCAAATTGGAGCACGCCAGGAGGCAGGAAGAATAGGCGGTATCGGTCCTTGTGGAAGAGAACTGTGCTGTGCTACTTGGATGACTAATTTTATTTCCGTATCAACCAGTGCTGCCAGGTACCAGGACATTTCGCTGAACCCTCAGAAACTTGCCGGCCAGTGTGCGAAACTAAAGTGCTGCCTCAACTATGAAGTAGACGCTTATGTAGAATGTCAAAAGCGATTGCCAAGTAAGGAAATCGTTTTGGAGACAGTAGATGGTTCGTTTTATTATTTCAAGGCAGATATTCTGAAAGGAACAATTACATATTCTACAGACAAGAGTTTTCTGGCCAACGAAACAACTATTACGGCAAAAAGAGCATTCGAAATTATCAATATGAACCGCAGAGGTGAAAAACCTGAAAAACTTCAGGGAGCAGAACACCTGCATTCAGAACCATCCAGACCTGTAGACTTGGTCGAACAGGAAAGTTTGACACGATTCGACAAAAGGAAAAACGGAAATAACCGGAAGAAAAAGAAAAAAGGAGACAACAACAATCCTCAAGCAGAAACTCCGCGTCAGAATGCAATTCAGAAAGAGAACAAAACCGCTAATAACAACAGAGAAAAGGGACAACAGGAGAACAGAAACAATAAACCAAACAACAAGGACAGGCAGCCTAAAGCCTTCATTCCATCAAACACCGAGGCAAATAAAGAAAAACAGCCCAAGGTCCCTGCTACTCCCGACAACAAGGAGCGAGGTCCTAAGAACAACAAAGAAAACAATCGCCGTCCTAACAGACCCAGACCGCAAAATAAGGAAACAAACGGCAATGAAAAAGAGAACAAGAACAAACCTAACGAATCACAGAATGCCGCAACTGAACAAGCATAATTTTACAGGTGTCATCCTACTGATAATTTTTTTATCAGTAGGGTGTACAACTAAAACTGTATACCACTCTTATCAGTCCGTTAAGGAAACCGGATGGGACCGGAAAGATACACTCTTTTTTAGCCTCCCCGAAAATATAGCACCCGGAAAATATAAAATGGAAATAGGTGTCAGACACTCTCCCGAATATCTTTATAAAAACATATGGATAAGTATCGGCAATAACTGGGAAGACTCACTGCAATTTAAAACAGACACACTAGAACTAAACCTGACAAACGAACATGGGAAATGGCCTTATCAGGGAAATATCAGTAATCTCTATCAGACTGTTTATCTTCATACAAATGTTCCAGAGCTCCCCCAACAACAAAAACGCATGATAAAAATAGTACATATCATGCGTAAAAATCCTATTCAGGGAATTCATGATATTGGCATAAAGCTAACAGCCTATTAATCCAAGGCTTTCCTTACTGCTTTCTACAAGCATCTATCTTCAGAAAAACAAATAGAAGAATAGTAAATCCCCATAAAGATGAACCACCATAACTAAAAAATGGAAGGGGTATACCAATAACGGGAGTCAATCCTAAAACCATTCCTACATTGATGAAAAGATGGAAAAAAAATACTCCCATTACCGCATAACCATATACCCTGCCAAACCGACTGTCTTGCCTCTCAGCCAGATAAATAAGTCTAAAAATAAAAACCATAAAAAGCAGCAGTACAAAAGAAGAACCCAGGAACCCTTTCTCCTCACCAACTGTACAAAAGATAAAGTCCGTATCTTGCTCGGGCACATATTTTAGTTTCGTCTGAGTACCATTTAAGAAGCCTTTCCCATAAAGACCTCCAGAACCTATAGCTATCTTACTCTGATTTACATTATAGCCTGCTCCAGCCAAATCTTCTTCCATTCCCAGCAAAACCTTTATACGAACTTGCTGATGAGGCTCCAGAACATTATTAAAAACATGCTCTGCCGAATAAAGAAAAGCGACAGAACCAATGGTAAACAATGCAATATAAAAGTAATTAATGAACCTCTGTACGACAGAAAAATAAATCAATAAAACCACCAGTACAGCACAAGCCATCACCAATACTGTTGTTATATTATAAGGTATTACATAAAAAGAAAATAGAGTAGCCAATACAACCGTACTCAAAGCGCCTATCAGCAACCCTCTTGTAATCTTTTCGTTCCTACAATAGAAATGCACCAATGTTCCCGTAACTATCATAATAAACGATAATACGGCATAAGGACCTACTTGCGTACATTCATCAGACATATACTCCTCTCCAAAGCGGATACCCGTAACAAAATAAATAACAGCACATACCCCGGCAAGCAATATTGAACCGGGCATACCTTCCCGATATAACATCAAGAAAAAAGAAAGATAAACAAGTGCAGACCCAGTTTCCTTCTGTGCAATAATTAAAAGCATCGGTATTAAAATTAATGATACCACAGCCGCAGCATGCTTCATCTTTTGCATAGAGAAGTTATACTCGTTCATAAATTTAGCCAATGCCAGCGCAGTAGCAAATTTGGCAAATTCGGCAGGCTGTATACTCACAGGCCCCAATACAATCCACGAACGGGAACCTTTAATCTCATGAGGATTAAAAATCATTCCAAAAAGCAGCAGAAGCATAATGCCATAAATCAAATAAGCATATGTGTCAAACAAACGTCCATCCAGCATTAAGATAACAAATCCCAAGCCTACGGAACAAACAATCCACATAAGTTGCTTTCCGGCACGAGTTCCGATATCCAAAAAGTTTGGGTCACCGTAATCATAACTGGCTCCACATACACTAAACCAGCCACAGATTACCAAAACAAGGTATAAACCAATTGTAACCCAGTCTATTGAACTCCAAATACTATCTCTCCTGTTCTCCATAAACAATTCGTCTTGTTTGAATATCCGCTGCCAACAACTCGCTTTCGGGCGATAATTCACCCTTCAAATATTTTTCCATCATTAATTTGCCGATAGGCACTCCATACACAGCCCCAAAGCCACCATTCTCAACATAAACAGCAATCGCAATTTTAGGATTATTCATCGGAGCAAATCCCATAAAAGCAGAATGGTCCTTACCTCTGTTCTGTGCTGTACCCGTCTTACCACATACTTCTATACCTGGAATTGCCGCTCCACGACATGTTCCACCCAGAACTGCCGCCCGCATGCCTTCTACCACCTCATCATAGTGCACTTTGTCCACCATCGTATATCGTTTCTGCGTATAAAGTGAATCCAGTTGCTCTCCTTCTATCTTTTTTACGACATGTGGAGTAACAAAATATCCTCTGTTTGCTATGGTTGCACCCAAATTGGCTATCTGCAATGGAGTCAAAGAAACCTCACCTTGACCAATAGAGATACTGATGACCGTCAAACCATTCCAAGAGCCGCGATAAGCCTTATCATAAAAACGTGCATTCGGAATCATACCTCTTTTTTCACCCGGCAAATCAATTCCCAACGGATAACCAAATCCCATCGACACCATATAATCACGCCATTTGTTCATAGCATTCTGCACGGAACCATATTTCTGCCGCGCTCCTATCATATAATAAAGTCCCCAGCAGAAATAAGCATTACAAGAAGTAGCCAGTGCAGGAATCAAAGGAAGAGGAGAACCATGTGCATGGCACCCTACATGCAGTCCCCTATACGAAAAGCCATGTGAACACGTATACATCGTACCAGTATTTATGACTCCTTCCTGTAAAAAAGTTAACGCTTGAGATGTTTTAAAAGTCGAGCCTGGAGGATACACCCCCATAATTGCCCGATTCAACAACGGTTTCCAAGGGTCACGGGATAATTTCAAGTGATTTACCCCTCTGTCACGTCCTACCATCAGATGAGGGTCGTAGCTAGGTGACGAGACCATACAAAGCACTTCACCCGTTTCCGGTTCAATAGCCACGATACTTCCTATTTTCCCCTCCAACAACCGTTCGCCCAGCTGCTGCAATTCAATATCCAGACTCAAAGTCAAGTTTTTACCCGGTACAGGAGCTTTGTCCATTTTTCCGTCCATATAATTCCCCTGTATACGCCCATGAGCGTCCCGCAGCAACACCTCAACTCCCTTTTCTCCTCTCAATTGCTTTTCATAAGAACGCTCGACTCCCAGCTTTCCTATAAAATCACCACGCAAGTAATACTCATCCTCCTCCATCTCACGCTTCGACACCTCTGCGATATCCCCCAATATATGGGCACCGGCGCTATAATTATATTGCCGTATAGTACGCCTCTGAATATACAATCCGGGGAATTTAAAAAGTTTTTCCTGCAGCACTCCACATTCTTCGGCAGACAACTGTGTAATAAGAACTTGATGCGTATAAGGAGAGTATCCCGGGTTCAAGCGTCTGTCTTTTATATCCCTGAATCTTTTTTTCAAATAATCGGGAGTGATTTTCAGCGTTCGGCACAAATCCAGTGTATCCAGATTTTGTATCTCTTTCATCACAATCGTCACATCGTAGGCAGGCTGATTATACACCAGCAACTTATCATTGCGGTCGTATATCACTCCACGACTCGGATAACGAATCTTTTTAAGAAAAGCATTACTGTCTGCATGCTGTTTATATTCATCACTGACAATCTGCAGTGCCAGTAAACGGAATATATAAATAACAACAACAACCAGCACCGAAGCACCAATAATGTATTTCCTTCTTGACAGATTATAATCTCTCTCCACTTCTCCTATTTCTTCTTATGGAATCAACACACAATATACAAATCACAGAAGCTACTGTATCCGACAATGCCTTAACAAACAAGTCAAACGAATGAACTAAAGAAAAAGAGTCAACCAGCAGCAATAAGACGATGTGCGCAAACACCGCTATACAAATATACTTGATGTAGGAAAATTCTCCCATAGATTTCATGCTCGGCTCAAAAGCATCCGAGAGGTCACGCAAAGTAAACATCCTCAGCAGCGGATTTCTTACAAAAGCCAAGAACGTTGTAATAGAAGCATTCACTCCAGGTGTATTGCTAAACATATCCACCAGCAGTCCAATCGTTATCCCCCATCCCATTAACTCATTCCGGCTCGTTCCCGAATTACATTTCAGGATAAAATAGATATAGAGAACAGGCGTGGCATAACCATAAATATGAACATGATTTAAAACCAAAGCTTGCAGGAGCACCAATCCAAAAAGCCACAAGCATCTTTGCAAATAAATAATCATATACTATAATCCTTAGTTAGCATGAATACTATTTTCCAAATCCATCATTTCCTCTTTTCTAAGAAAAGAAATCACCCTCACATCATTAAGACTGGCAAAGTTAGTAAACAACTTCACACGCAATAAATACGAAAGTCCATCGTGACTATCCTTCATATCATCTACCACTCCTACAGGGATTCCCTCCGGAAATACAGCACTATGCCCACTCGTTATTATTGTATCTCCCAATGTAAATTCCGAATGACGGGGAACATCCATCAGAAATGCATACCGGGAATCACCGCCTTCCCATCTCAATACACCGAAATAGTCACTCTTCTTGATTTTGCAACTAATACTGCTTTTCGAATTAAGAACAGATATGATTACAGCATAATGCGGTGAAGTAAGATACACAATTCCTACCACTCCATTCCCATTCACAACACCCATTTCCGGACGTATGCCATCCGCTTCACCCTTGTCAATGGTAATGTAGTTATCAAGACGCGTTATGCTATTATTGATCACATTAGCCTTAAATATCTCATATTCTCCCAAAGCAGCCGTATCCATTTGCTCTATCACCAGGCTATCCGATACAAAACCAGCCAGTTTTTTCTTCAAGAATTCATTCTGCAATTCCAGTTCGACATTTCTTTGTACCAAATCATTGTTTATTTCCCGCAATGAAAAATAGCCGCTAATGTTGCTGGTAGCCTCATACATCAGTCCCGTTATCCAGTTAGCAGAAGTAAAAAACACACTTCCCTGATAATGATTAAAACGGAAAAGCAATGTAAAACTGAAAATCTCAAGAACAACAAAAAGAAACCAACAGTTATACTTAAGAATAAAATTAATAAGGTTTCTCACTGCAAAACTTAATAGATAGATAAATAAAAGAACACACTCGGAACACTGAAAATTGAAAATTGAAAACAGGATAACAAAAGTATAATACTTCTATCCGATTTTCAATTATCAATTATCAAAAAAGAATTATCGCATCAAGAAAGAGAAACGATCTACATTTTTCAATGCAACACCCGTACCTTTTGCCACGCTCAGCAAAGGATCATCTGCAATATGGAACGGAATATTAATCTTGTCTGTCAAACGTTTATCAAGTCCTCTCAGTAAGGCTCCACCACCGGTCAGATAAATACCATTCATTACAATATCCGCATAGAGTTCGGGAGGAGTATGTTCCAAAGCACTCAATACCGCAGTTTCTATCTTGGCAATACTTTTTTCAAGGCAGTGTGCTATTTCCTGATAACATACAGGTACTTCCATCGGAAGAGCAGTAATTCTATTAGGACCATGAACAATAAAATCTTCCGGAGCATCATCACCCAAGTCTGTCAAGGCAGCTCCCACATGAATCTTTATTCGTTCAGCCATACGTTCACTCACCTTCACATTATGCTGACGGCTCATATATTCCTGAATATCAGCAGTCAGGTCATCGCCGGCTACACGAATCGAGTTATTGGTAACAATTCCCCCCAGCGAGATAACCGCAATTTCAGTAGAACCACCACCTATATCTACAACCATATTACCTTCCGGAGCCTCAACATCCAGACCTATACCAATTGCAGCAGCCATAGGTTCAAAAATCAAGTAAACATCCCTTCCCCCAGCATGTTCAGCACTGTCGCGCACAGCACGCAGTTCCACTTCAGTACTTCCCGAAGGAACACCAATCACCATTCTAAGTGAAGGAGAGAAAAAGCGATTTCCCATATTCACCTTTTTAATAAGGCCGCGCATCATCTGTTCGCACGCATTGAAATCGGCAATCACTCCATCACGCAACGGACGGACAGTACGAATATTCGGATTTTCCTTTTCGTACATCAGCTTGGCACGCTCTCCTACCGCAATCATCTTATCTGTACGACGGTCCAATGCAACCACAGAAGGCTCGTCGATAACAATCTTGCCATTGTTCAGAATGATGGTATTGGCCGTACCAAGGTCCATCGCAATTTCTTGTGTAAAAGAAAACAATCCCATTTTACTTTAAAATGACTCTTTTAAATTAAAGAGCAACGGGCAAAGTTTTTCCCCTTTGCCCAGACTCTTTTCCATTGATACTATTTATTAATGCTTAAAATGACGGATGCCGGTAGTCACCATTGCAATACCATGCTCGTTGCAATACTGGAATGATTCAGCATCTCTAATTGAACCTCCAGGCTGAATAACTGCCGTTACTCCCTCGTTGCCCGCAATTTCCACGCAGTCTGCAAACGGGAAGAAAGCATCACTTGCCATTACGGCTCCCTGCAAATCAAAATTAAATGATTTTGCTTTCTCTATAGCCTGCTTCAAAGCGTCAACACGTGAAGTCTGACCAACTCCACTGGCCAGCAACTGCTTACCTTTAGCCAGAACAATCGCATTACTCTTGCTGTTCTTTACAATCTTGTTGGCAAACAACATATCTTCAATTTCAGCCTGAGTAGGAGCTTTGTCAGTTACCTGCTTCAAATCTTCAGGAGTTTCAATCTTGATATCTTTATCCTGAACCAGAACCCCATTCAACAAAGAGCGGAACTGCTTAGTCGGCAGACTGGCGTTTTTACGTACCAGGATAATACGGTTTTTCTTCTGTCCCAACACCTGAAGCGCATCTACATCATAATCCGGAGCAATGATAACTTCAAAGAAAATCTTATTGATTTCTTCGGCAGTTTCCTTATCAATCACTGCATTAGTAATCAGCACACCACCAAATGCAGACACGGGGTCACCTGCCAAAGCATCTTTCCATGCTTCCAATACAGTCGGTCTGGAAGCCAGACCACATGCATTGTTATGTTTCAACACTGCGAATGTTGTTTCAGAGAATTCATCAATCAAATCAACAGCAGCATTGATATCCAGCAAATTGTTATAAGAGATTTCTTTACCATGCACCTGATCGAACATTTCATCAAGGTTTCCAAAGAAGAATCCTTTCTGATGCGGATTCTCTCCGTAACGTAACTGCTTCTGATTTTCAACAGCGCAACGGAACGCAGAATTATCATCTCCGTCAAAGTAATTAAAGATAGCAGCATCATAGTGAGAAGAAACGGCAAACGCTTCTTTAGCCAACCAGCGGCGTTCAGCACGAGTTGTAGTAGCGCCATGTTCAACAAGCATATCCAGGAAAGGACGATACTGTGCGCGGCTGGCAACAATAGCTACATCATTAAAATTCTTAGCGGCAGCACGAATCAAAGAGATACCACCTATATCTATTTTTTCTATAATAGCCTGTTCTTCTGCTCCTGAAGCCACAGTTGCCTCAAACGGATACAAATCTACAATCACCAAGTCAATTTCCGGGATTTCATATTTTTCAATCTGCTGCAGATCCTGCTCAAGTTCGCGACGGCACAAAATTCCACCAAAAACTTTCGGATGCAAAGTTTTCACTCTTCCACCCAAAATTGAAGGATATGAGGTCAAATCTTCAACAGCCTTACAAGGGAATCCAAGAGATTCTATAAACTGGCGTGTTCCACCTGTTGACAAAAACTCAACTCCATCTTCGTGAAGTTTTGTAATAATCTCATCCAAACCATCTTTGTGATAAACCGATACTAATGCGGTCTTAATTTTTTTAGCCTCAGACATCTTCTTGTATTTTTAATATATTTGATGGCAAAGTTACGAATTTTCAACCATATACAACAGTAGAAAACACTAAATAATATTGGATACTGCTTAATTTTCATCAATTGTGTCAAAGCACATTCAGGCTTCCCAATTTATTCTACAGGCTAATCCAAAAACGGTTTTGCTCCCTATCCTCAAAATTGTAACAGAAATGTAACATGTATGACATTTTATTCTAACATGAAGAATCTACCTTTGCCCACAAACAAATTAACAAACTATATGGAAACAGTCTATTTAGGAATAATCATTTTCCTGTTTGTGCTGGCAGTCTTCGACTTGCTGGTAGGTGTCAGTAACGATGCCGTGAATTTTATGAACTCCGCCGTGGGTGCAAAAGTCGCAAAATTCAAGACAATCGTATTTGTAGCAGCACTAGGAGTCTTTATCGGTGCGGTAATGAGTAATGGTATGATGGACATTGCCCGTCATGGTATTTTTCAGCCGGCGAATTTCTCTTTCTACGAAATTATGTGTATCTTGCTGGCGGTAATGATTACCGATGTCGTACTTCTGGACGTATTCAACACACTGGGCCTTCCGACATCAACCACCGTATCTATGGTATTCGAACTGCTTGGCGGTACATTTATTTTGGCTATTATCAAAATCATAGGCGATGAAACCGGATTATTATCCATCGGAGACTTGATGAATACAGAAAAAGCATTATCTGTCATCATGGGCATCTTCCTTTCAGTAGCCATCGCTTTCATTGCAGGTACATTTGTACAATACATTTCCCGTCTTATTTTCAGTTTTAATTATAAGAAAAAACTTTCTTGGACCATTGGTCTGTTTGGAGGTGTTTCAACTACAGCCTTATCTTATTTCATTCTGATCAAAGGCCTGAAAGGTACCCCATTTATTTCTGCTGAAACGACAGCATGGATAAACGACAACTCTACCTACCTGTTAATAGTTTGCTTCGTTTTCTTTACAGTGCTCATGCAATTCCTGCACTGGTGTAAAATCAACGTATTCAAAATCATTATCCTTTTAGGAACGTTCTCACTGGCACTTGCATTTGCCGGCAATGACTTGGTTAACTTCATCGGTGTTCCTTTGGCCGGATTCTCAGCCTATACCGATTATATTGCAAACAATAACGGAGCCGATATCCATTCATTCATGATGTCTTCATTGCAATCGTCTGCAACAACCCCTCCTGCTTTCTTGTTTGCAGCCGGTTTGATTATGGTGTTTGCATTGGCTACTTCCAAGAAAGCACAAAACGTTATTAAAACTTCTGTAGACCTTGCCCGTCAGGAAGAAGGCGAAGAAATGTTCGGTTCATCCGGCGTTGCCCGCGTCATCGTCCGCCGTGCTACTGCTCTCAACGACTTTATTGTAAAAACCATTCCGTCCGGCACACGCAACTGGATCAACTCACGCTTCAATAAAGACGAAATGATTCTTGAAAATGGTGCAGCATTCGACTTGGTACGCGCATCCGTAAACCTTGTTCTTTCGGGATTGCTGATTATCATCGGTACAACCATGAAATTGCCTCTTTCTACTACCTATGTTACATTCATCGTAGCCATGGGGTCTTCACTGGCCGACCGTGCTTGGGGACGTGAAACAGCCGTTTACCGTATCACCGGTGTATTGTCAGTAATCGGTGGATGGTTCATCACCGCATTCGTAGCCTTTACCGTATGTGCCCTGATTACCGTAATCATTTTCTATACCAGCTTCATCGGTATGCTGGCAATGATTGCAGTCGCAGTTTTCATTCTTGTAAGAAGCCATATCACTTACTCACAAAAAGAAAAAGCAGAGAAGAAAGACGACATCTTCAAGCAAATGATGAACAGCAAAGACAAAAACGAGACATGGGAGCTGCTTCGTCAACACGTACGTCAGACTTTCACCAGTTATATGAACTACAGTTCGTCTACCTACAAGCAAGTAACAGACGGATTCATGAAAGAAGACCTGAAAATGCTCCGCAAGGCCATGAACAATACCGACAGCCAGAAAAAGAATCTGAAAAAGCTCAGACGAAAAGAATTGCTGGGATTAAGAAAGATTTCCATCAACATCGCTTTGGAAAAGAATACATGGTTCCACTTGGGAAGCAACAGTTGCGAAGAAATGCTTTACTGTTTGAAACGTATCTGCGAGCCTTGTAAAGAACATGTCGACAACAATTTCAGTCCGTTAACTTCCGACTGTGTCACTGAGTTCCTTCCTGTGCGTAACGAGATGTGCGAATTGATGCAACGTACACAAAATGCCATCGATACGAACAATTATGAAGACGCTAACGACATCCTTGTAAAAGGCGACGAGTTGAAAAACAAGATTTCAACCATGCGTAAAGTTCAGATGAACCGCATGCAAGACAACACCACAAATCTGCGTGCTTCTCTGGTATATCTGAACATCCTACAGGAATCGCAAGAGCTGGTAAGTGTTTGGAGACACCTGTTGCGTGCCAGCAAACGTTTTCAGGAAGAATCTACCGAACATGTTCAGGAAGAAGAATCACTACTGGAAGACAAGCTCAGCCTTAAAAACGCATAATCTTAGCTCTTAAAACACACGCGAATCCACTGCCAGGTCGTTTTTTTCGTCCGGACAGTGGATTCTTTCTATATAAAAGATTACTTTTGTGGAAAAATAAAATTATTAACCATGAAAAACATTAAAGACATTATTTCTCAATTTCCCGAAGTAGGCGAAGTTACCGAAATCAAAGCGCTGACTTCCGGATTGATTAATCAGACCTATCTGGTAAAAACCACATCGGCCAATCCTGACGACTACATTCTGCAGCGCATCAACCATACGATATTTACGGATATAGAAATGCTGCAACACACCATTGAAGTCGTAACATCCCATATCCGCAAAAAACTGGAAGCTAAGGGAGAGCAAGATATTGAAAGAAAAGTATTGCGCTTTGTCAAGGCCTCTACAGGAAAAACCTATTACTTCGACGGCGAAGGCTACTGGCGTGTTTCTGTCTATATACCACGTTCACAAACCCTCGAAGCCGTTACTCCTGAGTCATCTTATCTGGCTGGCCTCAACTTTGGAGAGTTCCAGGCCATGCTGGCTGACGTTCCTGAAGAAATCGGCGAAATCATTCCTAAATTCCACAATATGGAATTCCGCCTCCAGCAATTGCGTGAAGCCGTTGCCGCCAATCCGTCCGGACGCTTGGAAAAAGTGCAGGACATAGTAGATGCCATCGAGAAAGATGCCGAGCAGATGTGCTGTGCCGAACAGCTATACCGTGAAGGCAAACTCCCCAAACGAATTTGCCATTGCGACACCAAAGTCAGCAACATGCTATTCGACGAAGACGGTAATGTACTTTGCGTCATCGACCTGGATACCGTAATGCCAAGCTTTATCTTCTCTGATTTTGGAGATTTCCTGCGTACGGCAGCCAATACCGGAAAAGAAGACGACCCGGATTTGGACAAGGTTACTTTCAATATGGAAATATTCAAAGCCTTCACAAAAGGATACATCGAGTCGGCACGCAGCTTCCTCACTCCGATTGAAATAGAATACCTGCCCTATGCGGCTACACTATTCCCTTACATGCAGGCAGTCCGCTTCCTTGCCGACTATATCAATGGAGATACTTATTACCAGACTCAATACAAAGAGCACAATCTGGTCCGCACAAAAGCACAATACAAACTTTATACAGCAGCCAAGGCCGCTGTACCCGAAATGCAAGCATATATCCAGTCATTGCTCTAAAAGCATTGACCTTTGTAAAAGCCGTTCTTGTTTGAAGAGCGGCTTTTATTTTTCTTTATAAACGGCCTATCCCTTTCGTGCAGCAACAGCCAGAATTACCCCCAGCATAACCCCGAGTAATGCTGCAAACAGCACCCTCATTTCAGCCGGCAACAAAAAAGTAATGGTATGTGCCGGATACCAGAACAAGGGTATTGTTCTTTTAAAGACAAATTCCCATTGCACTTTCCAGTTCATTTCCTGCAAAATTGTCCCCATCGGTATCGGAGAAAACAATCCTTTCAATGTTCCCCCAGTTGCAAGTATATGTGTATCCGTAACCTTATGGAGTGTCATAAACACCGGTGCAAATATAGAATTCAGCACAACGGAAATCAGCAGTGCAATGCCGACTTTCTCCACAGTCAAAGTTCCAACCATAACCGCCGCCGTCTTTTTCATTCCCATATATTCCAGAAAAACAGGAACCCCCGAAGAAAAAACAATAAAAGCCATATTGATGCCCAATCCCAATACTCCCCACACCAAAGCACGCGGCAAAACACCAAAGCCTTTACGATAATAGCATCCTGTACTAATACGCAGGCCTAATAATTCACCGGCTGTTGATAAAATTGCAAACTTCAAGAAACTCATCACCATCCCATGCTCTGCATTAAACACTTGATAACCATTATACAAATCCTCACTCAAAGCAAAAGGAAGGAAAAGCACACACAAAAAAGCCAAGAAAAAAAGATCAGAGCGTTTCATAGACAATTGAGTTTTATTTTATACTTGTTAACTTTCGCAAATATATAAGCATATTTTAAATAAACAAGAAAAAAGCATAGTTTCTCCGCCCAATAACATCATTTTTACATAAAAGAAAAACGTAAGCTATCCAAATAAAACCACAGTTCCAAAAACGAAACACCTGTCATCTCCCCTCTACAGCCTGTCCAAAGCATCCAGTTTACCCTGATGACTCTGCTGGCTCTTGCCAAAAGTATAAGTCATATTCAGGCGCAACTGCCGCGTTTCAGACTTTCCGTAATGCAATAATTTCATCGTACTATCTTCCGTATAATTATCCCATCTTGAAGTCCAGAACGCATCCGTGAGCACCAGATTAAGCATGAGCCTGTCTTTACAAAACTTACGGCTGACCCCAATATCCAGACTTCCGGTAGGCCTGTACACAGCATTCCCTACAAGCGTTTTGGTGGTATAGCTGCCGTTCATTTCCATACGGATTTTCCAGGGCAGCAGCATATTACTTTGAAGTGAAAACACACCGCTCAGCAGATTCATACTTCCCTCGTATGCCGGCATGGACAAATTATGTTCCGTATAAAACAACACAGCACTATACCGCATATTCCACCACCTCAACAAATTAATTTCCTGCGCTGCAGACAAAGAAAGCCGGTGCTGCTTGCCCACATTGCGGGGAATCATTGCCACCTTATTCCCTTCTATAAGTTCTTTTACTTCACTGCTGTAATCATCCAGCAGTGCATATCTCAAACTAAACACCCCATTATTTCCCTGTAAAGACATTCCCACCTGGTAACTTTTCTGAGGCTTCAAAAACGGGTTTCCTTTCCAGCATGACAGTTCATCCAGCAAATATTCAAAAGGATTTAAATTCTGATACAAAGGACGGTCTATGCGCGTATTGAAGTTCCAGACCAAAGCATACGCACTGTTCAACTGATAATTGACAGCCAAAGAAGGGAAAAAATCCCAATAACTGCGTTTGTTGTCTGTCACCGCCCCCTCACTTACCGGCTGCAATTTTCCCAACGAATAAGTATATTCCGTCCGAAGTCCGGCCTCTACGTTCCACTTCTCACCGACAGAATGCTTGTACTGCATATATGCAGCCCCAATCTGCTCCCTATAATCAAAACGGTTGGACTGATTCACATCCAGGCACTGGTCGGCTCCAAAACCGTCATAAAAATAAAACCCATTATCGGCATTTACCCATGAGTATTTCAGCCCCCAGTTAAACACACCTCCCCACAGTTTGTTCTGCTGGTTATAAGTCAGCGCATGCATATACACATCTCTTTTATTGACAGACCGATAAACCTTATCCGCCGTAACTGTTCCGTCAGGATTAAAATATGTATTAGGCTGTCTGTTATCCGATCCTCCATCAAAAAAAGCAAAGTCATAATCAACCTCATACCATGTTTCCCGCGACGGTTCAAACCTGTAAAACAAGTTGGTGGCATAACGGTCTGCTTTCTGCGTCAAGTAATCATTTTCGGCATACAACGTCTGATACAGCTGCCCCGTTGTTTTATCAGAGATAGCCGTAGTTGTTTTAGTAATGCCCGGCCCTCCAAGCATATTCAGGTTCACACCGGCCCCCAATGTATGTTCAGGCCGGATATCGTATTCAAAAGCCATTCGGGATGAAATAGTCCTGCGCTTGTCCATATCCCACGTAGGACTGTCATAAACTTGTTGTCCCTGCTCCCTATACATGCCATAATCGTATCTGTAATAGCCGAACGTATGCCCATAGCCACCGGACAGTCTCCATTTTTCATTCGATATACCCAAAGACACCTCCGTATTCTGCCTCAGTTTTTGCCAATACGACAATCCGTTGTTTACCGATAGATACAAATGCTGCTCGCGGGCAACCTTTTTCATTCTTATATTCACGATTCCCCCGGTTCCCTGGGCATCATAGCTGGCCGGTGGCTGTTGCATCACCTCAACAGACTCAATACTTTCAGCCGGAGTAGAACGTAACAAAGCTGTAAGTTCCTCCTGCTGCATATAGGTATTCTTGCCGTTCAGCAAAACCAGGACACCACCTTTCCCGCCAATGTGCAAATTATTCTGTCCGTCTACAAAAACGCCCGGCGTGCGCTTCAGTACATCCAAAGCAGAACCTCCTGCCACAAGCGCACTGTTTTTAGGCGTAAATACAATGTTCCCATTATCCATCTTTATGGAAGCATGCTGCTTTTCTCCTACCACAACTACATTCTCCAGCTCCACCGATGCCGCCTCCAGAATAATTTCTCCGGCATCTGTCTTTTCTGTAACATCCAACCAATCCGTATAACGGGCAACATACCCCAGACAATTGACAAACAGACGCACCTTTCCTTCTGAAGCCAATGCCGAGAACTTCCCCTCTCCATCCGCTATACACTGAAACAAGACTTTGCCCTGTTCGTTCATACCAGAAATCACTGCCGCATCTACGGGAGTTCCATCCATCGCTTTTATCACCCCATTTATCTGTCCCTTTCCTGACTGAGCCATGACTCCAAAGGAACATAAAATCCATACAAATAGCAATATATATTTCATAAGTG
>USQO01000027.1 GCA_900556845.1 uncultured Bacteroides sp.
GCCGACCCTCTGCTTGTAAGGCAGATGCTCTGAACCAGCTGAGCTAAACGCCCTTGCTCTCGTTCTCGATTGCGGATGCAAAGGTACGCATTTTTTTTATTCCTGCAAATTTTTGAAGAGAAATATTTCATTTTTCTTCAAAAAAAGTAGGGAATTAGGCTCATTGGCATTCAACAAGGCACATAAAACAAGGCTACTTCCTCTTTTATAGAGAAAATAGCCTTATTCAATAAAGCCAGCTGTATCAACTGGTCTTACTCAAAAAACTGAAATTCTTTATTTCTTCAAGAACTTAGACAATCCGCCTATCGCATTTTTCACTGCAGTCGATGTAGACGAAGAGGAAGAAGAGTGTGCTTTCACCCAAGCATCCGGAGCACCAAGCTCGGGGAAATCAAGCATCAGCACAATATTTTCCTTACTGCTGTCGTTCAACCAGTCGCTCCAATATTTCGGATTATCCTGCTTGGCAAATCCTTCCGGACGGTCCAAAAATTCTTTAATACCCGACTTGAACTTATCTGTATTAAGTTTTTTATTGGTCTGTAAATCTGCTACAGCTGTATTCAGTTCGGTAAATACTTTATAACGTTCTTCACGGGCTACAGATGGGGTATTGAAGTTATAAATAACCGGATGGTCGCCCGGATATTTGGTCCATCCTCCTATAAAATGAATATTTTTATACTTTTCAGTAACTTCCTTACACAAAGCTTTAAATGCTTCATGCTGGGTTTCACCAATCTTTGAAGTGTTTTCCAACACAAAGTTTACAGCACAGTCTCCTTTTTTATTCAGATAGTCCAGCACAGTATATGCATCTACCTCTGCAAACTCTACTTCTCCATGAGCAAAATAAGGTACTCCATCAATAAAACGGATACGGAGGTCGAAAAAGCGTACACCAAAGTCGTACTGCTCGGTATAAGTCATACTTTGGCATTTGGCAAAAGGCCACATCACCAACATTGCCTGGGTACGAGGTTTCATATAAGTCATCGAATTGTGTGTACCCAATTTTCTTTTTGAATAATCTTGTGCCATAGCTGTAGTAATTGTTATTCCCAACATGGTACACAGCATAAATACATAACGTAGTTTCATCTTATTTGATTTTTAAATTAGATAAAATTTTCTGTTATCTCAGTCCTTATTACCACAAAAAAAGATTATACAGCTTGTCATTCTGCCATATCAGACAAGCTGTATAATCAATTTACTTTTTTATGATATGATTGTTTTTATTCAGAAAACCGTTTAGCTTGTTCTGCAATCAGGTCCATATCGTCAAAATAATTGATTTTCATTGCTTGTCTCACTTCCGACATAGTCTGTGCAGCAGCTCCACGGGCTACCTCACAGCCCGCTTTCAGCATATCGTATACGGCAGGAATATCTTTTTCGAATTCTTTGCGACGCTCACGGATTGGACCGAGTTCTTCCTGCATAATGGCAGCCAAGAACTTTTTCACTTTCATGTCACCCAGTCCTCCACGTGTATAGTGTCCTTTCAGCTCATCCAGGTTAGCATAATCCGGCAAGTAACGGCCAAAGTGTTCCGGCTTGCAGAATGCATCCAGATAAGTAAACACACAGTTTCCTTCCAGTTTTCCCGGATCGGTTACTTTGATATGAGTCGGGTCGGTATACATGCTCTTTACTTTCTTTTCTACTTCATCAGCCGAGTCAGAAAGATAGATACAGTTACCCAGCGACTTACTCATCTTAGCTTTTCCGTCAGTTCCCGGCAAACGCAGACAAGCTGCATTATCCGGCAAAAGGATTTCCGGTTCTACCAGTGTTTCACCGTAAATATGGTTGAAGCGGCGCACAATCTCACGAGTCTGCTCAATCATTGGTTCCTGGTCTTCACCCACAGGTACAGTAGTTGCCTTAAATGCTGCGATATCGGCAGCCTGGCTGATAGGGTATGTAAAGAAACCTACAGGAATGCTGGTTTCAAAGTTACGCATTTGGATTTCTGTTTTTACCGTCGGATTACGCTGCAAACGTGATACAGTCACCAAATCCATGAAGTAGAAACTCAACTCATACAATTCAGGAATCTGCGACTGGATAAAGATAGTCGACTTGGCAGGGTCCAGTCCGACAGCCAGATAGTCCAAAGCCACCTCAATTACGTTCTGACGCACCTTTTCCGGATTCTCAATATTATCGGTAAGAGCCTGTCCGTCGGCCTCGAATATAAAAATCTTATCATATAATCCTGAATTCTGCAACTCTACACGTCTGCGCAGCGAACCCACATAGTGTCCAATGTGCAGCTTACCGGTAGGACGGTCTCCCGTCAGGATAATTTTTTCTTTTTTCATGCTATCTTTGATTTTATCGTTATTTTCAGTATTGACGGCAAAGATAGGCAGAAATTTTCTTAAATTAAAAGTCTGGATACTTTGATTTCTTTAAAATAAATAGTTTCTTTGCTATGACCTTAATATGAAACGAAAAATACAACCTAAAAAATATTCCTATATATGAAAAAACAGCTTAAGAAAGTTCTTGTGCTCGGTTCAGGAGCTTTGAAAATTGGTCAGGCCGGCGAATTTGACTATTCAGGTTCACAGGCCTTGAAAGCTCTGCGCGAAGAGGGCATCCGCTCGGTATTGGTTAACCCGAATATCGCAACCATCCAGACTTCCGAAGGTATTGCAGATCAGGTTTATTTTCTGCCTGTCACTACACACTTCGTTACGGAAATCATAAAAAAAGAACGTCCTGACGGTATCTTGCTGGCATTTGGTGGACAGACTGCACTGAACTGCGGTACTGAACTTTATCAGAAAGGTATCCTGAAAGAATACGGTGTAGAGGTACTGGGTACTTCTGTCGATGCTATCATGTATACAGAAGACCGTGACTTGTTTGTGAAGAAACTGGACGAAATCGAAATGAAGACTCCGGTAAGCCAGGCAGTAGAGAACATGGAAGATGCACTGGCTGCCGCACGCCGCATCGGTTATCCGGTTATGATTCGCTCAGCTTATGCTTTAGGTGGACTCGGTAGTGGTATCTGTCCGAACGAAGAGAAGTTTATCGAACTGGCCGAAAGTGCTTTCACCTTCTCTCCACAGATTTTGGTAGAAGAATCACTGAAAGGCTGGAAAGAAATCGAATTCGAAGTTATCCGTGATGCAAACGACCACTGCTTCACCGTAGCCAGCATGGAAAACTTTGACCCACTGGGTATTCACACAGGTGAGTCTATCGTCGTGGCTCCAACTTGCTCTCTGCGTCAGTCACAGGTAGAAATGCTGCAGGAGTTGTCAAAGAAATGTATCCGTCACTTGGGTATTGTTGGCGAATGTAACATTCAGTATGCATTCAATGCTGATACAGATGATTACCGTGTAATCGAAGTAAATGCTCGTCTGAGCCGTTCTTCTGCACTGGCATCCAAAGCTACAGGTTATCCGTTGGCATTCGTTGCAGCCAAGATTGCATTGGGTTATACACTCGACCAGATTGGTGAAATGGGAACTCCCAACTCTGCTTATGTGGCTCCAGAATTGGATTACCTCATCTGTAAGATTCCACGTTGGGACCTTACCAAGTTTGCCGGCGTTTCCCGCCACATTGGTTCCAGCATGAAATCGGTAGGCGAAATCATGTCTATCGGACGTTCTTTCGAAGAAATTATCCAGAAAGGTTTGCGTATGATCGGACAGGGTATGCACGGCTTTGTTGGTAACGATGGTGTACACTTCGACAACCTGGACGATGAACTGGAGAACCCGACTGACTTGCGTATTTTTGCTATTGCCGTAGCTCTAGAAAAAGGATATGGTATCGACCGTATCTACGAGCTGACTAAAATAGACCCTTGGTTCCTTGGCAAGCTGAAAAATATTGTCGACTACAAGCAAAAACTGGAAAGTCTGAACTCACTGGAAGAGATTACACCGGAAATCATGCGCGAAGCTAAGCGTCTAGGTTTCTCCGACTTCCAGATTGCACGCTTTGTACTGAAACCGGCAGGCGGAAACATGGAAAAAGAAAACCTGGCTGTCCGCGCTCACCGCAAGAGCATGAACATTCTGCCAGCCGTAAAACGTATCAATACAGTTGCTTCTGAACATCCTGAACTGACCAACTATCTGTATATGACTTATACGGTAGAAGGATACGATGTCAACTATTATAAGAATGAAAAATCGGTTGTCGTACTGGGTTCGGGTGCTTACCGCATCGGTTCATCTGTTGAGTTTGACTGGTGTTCGGTTAATGCTATCCAGACAGCCAGAAAACTGGGCTACAAGTCTATCATGATTAACTACAACCCGGAAACTGTATCTACCGACTACGATATGTGCGACCGCCTGTACTTCGATGAACTTTCGTTCGAACGTGTACTCGATGTAATCGACCTGGAACAGCCAAAAGGTGTTATCGTTTCTGTAGGTGGCCAGATTCCAAACAACCTTGCCATGAAGCTGCATCGCCAGTCAGTTCCTATTCTGGGTACCTCTCCAGTATCTATCGACCGTGCAGAAAACCGAAACAAATTCTCGGCTATGCTCGACCAGTTGGGCATCGACCAGCCAGCATGGAAAGAGCTGACCAGCATGGAAGACATGCACGAATTTATCGAGAAGGTAGGATATCCGGTACTGGTACGTCCATCATACGTACTGAGTGGAGCTGCCATGAACGTATGCCACGATGAAGAAGAGCTTACCCGCTTCCTGCAAATGGCCAAACAGGTTTCGAAGGAATATCCGGTAGTTGTTTCTCAGTTCATGCAGAATACCAAAGAAATAGAGTTCGATGCTGTAGCTCAGAACGGTGAAGTCGTAGAATACGCTATTTCCGAGCATATTGAATATGCAGGTGTACACTCAGGTGATGCTACGCTGGTATTCCCTGCACAGCAGATTTACTTCTCTACAGCTCGCCTCATCAAGAAAATCAGCCGTCAGATTGCAAAAGAGCTGAACATCTCTGGTCCGTTCAACATCCAGTTCCTGGCCAAGAACAACGAAGTAAAAGTTATCGAATGTAACCTGCGTGCATCACGAAGCTTCCCGTTTGTTTCGAAGATTCTGAAACGCAACTTCATCGAAACTGCTACCCGCATCATGCTGGACGCTCCTTATACACAGCCCGACAAATCGGCATTCGATATTGACCGCATCGGTGTAAAAGCTTCTCAGTTCTCGTTTGCCCGTCTGCAAAATGCCGACCCTGTTTTGGGTGTAGACATGTCGTCTACCGGTGAAGTAGGCTGCTTGGGCGATGACTTCAACGAAGCTTTGCTGAATGCCATGATTGCTACCGGCTACAAGATTCCGAAGAAATCGGTTATGTTCTCATCCGGTGCTACCAAATCGAAAGTAGACTTGCTCGATGCCAGCCGTATGCTCAGCGAAAAAGGATACAGCATTTATGCTACAGCCGGCACTGCTACGTTCCTGAATGCACACGGCGTTCCTACCACACCGGTATTCTGGCCCGATGAACGTCCGGATGCTGAAAACAATGTGATGAAAATGATTAGCGAACACAAGTTCGACCTGATTGTAAATATTCCGAAGAACCACTCCAAACGTGAGCTGACCAACGGCTACCGTATCCGCCGCGGTTCTATTGACCACAACATACCATTGATTACCAATGCACGTCTGGCCAAAGCCTTCATCCAGGCATTCTGCCAAATGAGTGAAGACGAAATCCAGATAAAGAGCTGGCAGGAATATCAATAAGCCGATATAACCGTTCCTAAATACCAAAGCCCTTCCCGAACCATCAACGAGTCCGGGAAGGGCTTTTTCCTTATCTGTACTCTCAAAGAACCATTATTTCTTCAAGGCTTCTTCTATCTTCTTCATCAACTCCGCAAATTCACTCTTCTCAAAACCTACAGAAGCATAGATTACCTTTCCAGTCTTATCAATCAGATAAGCACGAGGGATAGATTTTCCGGCAAATTTAGAGAACACCTCACGCTTCGGGTCCGGATAGAGCGGGAAAGTAAACTTCTTGCGTTCGTTATATTTCTTCAAATCGGCATCTGTATGCTCGCGGCCAATCACCAGCAACTTGAAGTTCTTGTTATCCTTAAACTTCGGCCAAAGCTGTTTCTCTACTTCAGCCAGTTCCAACTGGCAAGGGCCACACCAGGTAGCAAACAAGCTCACCAGCACCACTTTACCTTTCAAGTCGGCCGGATTTACGTTTCCATAAGTCTCTGATTTCAGCACAAACTGAGGCATCTTATCGCCCACCACCAACTCGTTGGCATCTCCCTGTGCAAAAGCAGCTGTTGCCACAAACAAGACAGCCAGCAACAACATCATTTTTCTTAAGTTCTTCATAATTCTTTTGTTAAGTTTGTCAAACAATTGTTTTATCGGCACACAAATATATCTGTTTTTTCAGCGATAACACCATCAGAAGCTTATCTTTGCAAAAAGTTTAACAAAAAAGACCACTATCATGATAACCTATATTTCGTGTTCAAAGACCATGGTAAACCAGCTGTCCGGGCAACACCTCCCAGCTTTTACCACCACTCCCCTCTTTGAAACCACCGCACGCGAGTTTGCCATGCAACTGTGCCAGATACCGCAAGAAGAACTGGCCGAAGCACTGAAAGTCAGTCCCCGCCTGGCAGCCGAAGTCATGTTACTGTACAGAGATTTCTGCTCGGCAGAACCTCCTGCCCTGCCTGCCATCTATTCCTACACTGGAGTCGTTTTCAAACACCTTAATATAGGTGATTTCACACCTGACGAATTGGAATATACCCAAGCTCATCTGCGTATTTCCTCTTTCCTTTACGGACTACTCCGCCCATTGGATGCCATCAAGAACTACCGGCTGGAAGGAAAAGTAAAACTCCCCGAAAACGGCAACCAGACAATGTTTGCCTATTGGAAACCCATCCTGACCGACCTCTTTATAGAAGAAATCAAGGCCGCAGGAGGAATCCTGTTCTACCTGGCCAGCAACGAAATGAAAGACCTGTTCGACTGGAAAAAAGTAGAAAAAGAAGTCCGTGTCATCACGCCCGATTTTAAAGTCATGAAAAACGGAAAGCTGGCATCAGTCACCATCTACGCCAAAATGTGCCGGGGAGAAATGACACGTTTCATCCTGAAAAACCGCATCGAATCGGTCGAAGCACTTCAACTCTTTTCTTGGGAAGGTTTCCGCTTCCGTCCGGAACTAAGCAACGATAAGAAGCTTCTTTTTGTAGCCGACTGACACTTTTCCTAAAAACAAAAACAGCTTTCCAAAGCTCCGGTAAAGGGACATTGGGAAGCTGTCTTTGAAATAGCCACACAGCCTTATTTGAATAATTTTTCTATCTCATCTTCCTTGATAACAGCCAGAACAGTCTTTCCGTCAGGCGTATAGTTCGGAGTCGACACCGAGAACAGTCCTTCTATCAGTCCGTTCATCTCATCGTTTGTAAGCACCTGCCCCGGCACAATGGCAGCCGCCTTGGCCAGCGATAAAGCCAGCATACTCTGCACCTCCTCTTTCACCTTACAGCCCTTCTCTATAGCTGTATGCACCATATTGGTTACCAACTGTTCCGGATTCAGCCCCTCTATACCGGCCGGTACTCCGTTGATGGCAAAACTGCCGCCCCCCAGGTTACTCAAATCAAATCCCAAGGCAGAGAGGTCGTCCATGATACTCTCCAGCACAGGCAATTCCGATGCCGAGAAATGCACCATATCCGGGAAAAGCATCCCCTGCGAAGCCGCTTTACGCGCCGCTATCTGTTCCATATACTGATCATACAAGATACGCACATGCGCCCGCTGCTGGTCGATGATCATCAGTCCCGACTTCACCGACGTAAGGATATACTTCCCCTTAAACTGATAATGCTGTGCCGCCTTCTCCACAGCCACCGAGCTGTCGTGCAGCGTAGGCTCAGCCGGCAGTTCCACTTCTGGTTCCTCCTGCGGCATCTCTTCCGGGAAACTGTCTTTCCAGTCCATTTCCACCTGCTGCGGTTTCTTTTCCAGTCCCTGATAAAAAGGCTCCCAGCCCGAAGCAGACGAACGCGAAGCATACGATGAAGGTGCCACATGCTTGATGTCGAACGGATTATACGTCGGGTCGTACGATGTCACCGGCGGCGCAGCAGCCGGTCCGCTTCCTGCATAAGGCAACGGATCATAAGCAGGAATATCCGGCATCCCCTCCGTATCAAAGTCAATAGAAGGAACCGCATTCGAGCGTCCCAGCGCCTCCTTGGCCGAAGCCGACAGGATTTGCCAGATAGCCTGTTCATTCTCAAATTTTATTTCAGTCTTGGTAGGATGGATATTCACATCAATATTAGCAGGGTCCACTTCAAAATAAACAAAATAAGAAACCTGCTCACCCACCGGAATCAGCCCTTCGTAAGCATCTGCCACCGCCTTATGGAAATACGGATGACGCATATAGCGACCGTTCACAAAGAAGAACTGCCTTGCCCCCTTCTTCCGGGCACTCTCAGGCTTGCCGATATAGCCATGTATCTTCACCATCGACGTTTCTATCTGGAAAGAAAGCAAGTCCTGATTCAGTTTCTTGCCGAAGACCCCCATAATACGCTGGCGCAACTGGATAGCCGGCAAGTTCAGCATCTCCGTATCGTTGTGGTAAAGCGTAAACGACACGTTCGGGTTAACCAGTGCGATGCGTTCAAATTCAGTCAGGATATTACTCAGCTCCGTCTGGTTCGATTTCAGGAACTTTCTGCGTGCCGGCACATTGAAGAACAGGTTACGCACGGCAAAATTGCTCCCCTTGGCACACGACACCACCTCCTGACTTTCCACCTTCGAACCGGCAATCTGTATCTGGGTTCCGAACTCCTCCCCCTCCATACGCGTACGCAGCTCCACCTGAGCCACAGCCGCTATAGAAGCCAGCGCCTCGCCACGAAATCCCATCGTACGCAAGGCAAACAAGTCGGCAGCCTCCTTAATCTTCGACGTAGCATGCCGCTCAAAAGCCAGCCGGGCATCGGTTTCCGACATCCCTTTCCCGTCGTCGATAACCTGGATAAGCGTCTTACCGGCATCCTTCACCGACACATCAATGTGCGTAGCTCCGGCATCGATGGCATTCTCCACCAGCTCCTTTACCACCGAAGCCGGACGCTGAATCACCTCTCCGGCAGCTATCTGGTTGGCTACAGAATCGGGCAACAAACGGATTACATCACTCATATTTTCTCCTCTGGTTTTTCAATGAAACAGCTTTTGTTATAACGTAAATTCCCCCGTAATCAGGTAGTGGAGGATATAAAGCAGGATAGCTATCCCCACCAACAGCGAGCCATAAGTAAGCGGCTTACGTCCGCTTTCCTTGCGGCGTTTCAGATGGGTCGTAGCATCTACAAACTTGCCACGGATATCTTCCGGCGAGAACTCTTTGGGAGGCAACATGCCCAGTTCGCGCTTGGCTGCATCTTCAATCTTCTGCAATTTTTCCTTGCGTTCGTCCACGTAGATATACTCATGGTGAAATCCGCGCGGTTTTCTCATATTAAACATTCCCATAGTCTTACTCCTTCTTTTTATCAAACAATCCCTGGTTAGGCAGCGGAGCCTTTCCACGTACATTCGCTTTCAGCTGGTCCTCAGCTTTCTTGGCCCGCCATTCAAAGATATCATTTTTATGCATCGGACGAATATAGTCGAACCACACAAAGTTATCCAGCTTATCCTTTCCGGCCGGTATCTGTGTCATCGGATACAGCGTTCCGGTCGACTTAGGCCGCATGATGATTTTTTCTATCTTCTGCTCCTTCAGGAACATATCCAGCTCACTGGTCTCGGACACATTCATGCCAATCAGCGTACTGTCTTTCTCCATCGGGTAATACACCAGCCGCACCGAACCGCTCACATTTACATGCCGCATCTGCCCGTTGGCAAAATAAGCCTTCATTTCCTTACCCGTTACCTGGTTATACACAGAGTCAAGATGCTCTACCGACAAAGCCTGATTCACGATATGTGCCCAGTCAATCGTACTGTCGTTCATATAAATATGAATACGCTCTCCCAGCAACTGCTGGTTATTGTTCCATACAATCGGGTCCCGATACAGCGTCAGGCAACTGTCCTTTGTGTTGAAGACAATCGAGTCGGCCACCCCCTGTACATCCGTACGGTAAAAACGTGATTTATGAAATGCCTGCATCTCGCGGTACATCGAGTCCGTACCCAGATAGAACGAGCGCATCAGCAGCGTATCCGCATGCAGAAACAGGCTGTCGCCTTGCGAATAGTCCACAGCTACAGCCCTGTCGGTTGCAAACGAGTATTTCCGGCGGTCATCGTAATACCCATACTCACAAGTCATCATATTCTTGTTCAGCGTATCGGTAATCACTACATCAAAGAAAGCCTTGCTCACCCCCAGGTCACGGTCATAATCAATACTGTCGGCCACCAGCTTGCGGCTGCCGCTTGTCACCTCCGAACGGTTCAGCAACTGCGCCTTACCGGTTGCCGTGTTATAGTATCCCAGTTCCGAGTAAATATGCGTACTGTCGCCCAAAATGTCAGAAGGTCCCACAATACGGGCTATTTTCGACATCGTATTGTAGTGCAGCGTATCCGAAGTCATTGTAAATTTCGGATTCAGCAGCTTCACGTTATAGTTGAAAACAGACTCCTTCGTAACCGGACTGTATTCTCCCCAGTCGGAGCTGAGCACATTCTCTTCGTCCATCAGCGTACCCCCGTCAAAGTAGTATCCCAGATTGGCCACACGGTCGTAATTCAAGCTGTCCGTATACAACTGCGTGTTTCTGTTTTCCAGACGAACATTCTTTCTGAGCTGGGCAATCTGCGTATATCCGTCGTAAAACAGATGGTCACCGTAAATAAAAAGCGTATCCCCCTGTTCCATGCGCACATTGCTGAAAGCTTCGAAAGACCCCGTCTTGTCATAATAATAAGCACTGTCGCAAAACATATACATACTGTCGTGACGGAACTTCACATTCCCCACTACAATCTGCGCATCCGGACGCACAGCATCCTTTCTCAGCAAGTCCGAGTGCAGCAAATAAACCTTGCTTCGCGGTGCTCTGGAGCCTCCCCTGCTTTTCTGCTCCTGCGCCAGCGAACAAAATACAAACAGGCATAGGATGCCTGCAAGCAGCATCCTATGCCTGAGTAAATTATTTTTCTTACCTTTTTCAAGCATAAATAAGGTGTCTCAATTCGTTAGTTTCTAATCCATCCCGGATATTTGAAATTACAGTTTCTCCAGTTTTCGTTAATCCGGACATATACTTTTTTCTGTTTTTCCAGAATCCATTTATGCAGTTTTTCCTGCCCTCTCTTCTCGATTACAATATTCTTAAGTCGCTGGTAGTCCTCAGAAAGCGTAGCCTTGTGTCCGTCGATACGGTTTTTCAGTTTCACGATAGCACATACTTCCTTACCCTTCGAGTTAATCATAGTGAAGGGCTGTGATATTTCGCCAATCTGCATATTCTCTACCACCTTGGCCAGCTCCTGCGATACATGCTGAGCCAACTGCTGCATTTCAAAACGGGGAGTACCTGTTTCAGGGTTAGGCAGCAATCCATGGTTATTCTTCGTATCCTTATCCTGCGAAATATAAGTAGCAGCCTCATCAAACGAATATTTCTCCTTACGGATATTGTTGGCAATAGAATCCAGATGATTCAGTGCCTCCTGTTTTTCCTTCTCCTCTACTTTCGGCTTCATCAGGATATGACGCACATTGATACGGTCACCACGTTTTTCAATCAGCTGGATAATGTGATAACCAAATTCACTCTTCACGATTTTAGAAACCTTCTTGGTATCCTGAAGGTTGAAAGCCACATTGGCAAAGTCGGGGTCAAGGAATCCGCGGCCCGTAAATCCCAGCTCACCACCGCGCGATGCAGTTCCCGGGTCTTCCGAGTAGTAGCGTGCCAGCACCGAGAACGAAGTCTCACCCTTGTTCACACGGTCGGCATATTCACGCAGTGTCGCCTTCACACGGTCAATCTCTTCCTGCGGAATCTTCGGTTCCAGCGTAATAATCTGCACCTCTACCTGCGTAGGAATATAAGGAATACTGTCTTGCGGCAGATTCTTGAAATAATTTCGCACCTCGGCCGGTGTCAGCTTGATGTCGCCGATAATCTCCTGCTGCATACGCTGCACCACCAGTCCGTCGCGGATGTTTTCACGAAGCATCTCACGAATTTCGGTCATCGGTCTGTTGTAATACTCTTCCAGTTTTTCCTTCGAGCCGTTGGCCACCTGGTCCAGCAGGAACGAAGTACGCTGTTCCACCTGTTGCAGTACCTCCTGGTCGGTCACCTCCACACTGTCTATCACCGCCTGGTTCAGAAACAGTTTCTGCACCGCCAGCTGCTCTGGAATCACGCAATACGGGTCTCCGTCGAAACGGCGTCCTTCATACTGCGCATTCAACCGTTCGTTTTCCACATCCGATTTCAGGATAGCCTCATCGCCGACTACCCAAACCACCTCATCTATCACATTATTTTGTCCGTAGGCAGCCACCGACAGCAGCAAAGCCCAGAACAATGCATAAATTTTCCTGTTCAGTTTATTCATTCTATATCACTAATAATAAATAATCGATTTATCCTCGGTTGCCTCCCTGTACAGGTCCTCCTTTACCTTATTGATAAATTCCACCCGTTTCAGGTTTATCAGCGTTTCCTTGATGCCCGTCCGTGCATGTTCCAGCGGAAGCTGCTCATTCTTCTGCACCACATTTTCCACATGCAGGAAATAGCAATACGCCGTATCCTTCACCTCAATATTCTTGTTCTTCACAAAATAAGCAGGGTCCGTTTCGGCCGCATCGGGCAAAGGCATCCTGCTCTGAATGCTCTTCACCGTCTTCCAGTGGTCATAAAAATACTCATAGCTCACCGCATTGGCCACACTGTATTTCTCCAGACGGTCGATAGCCTCCTGCGAGTTTTTCTTGTACCAGCCACGCACCTGATTGAGATGCGGAGCATGCAGCGGCACCTTCAGGTACAAGCCCTGCACCAGCGGCGCTTCGGCCACAAACAAACCCTTGTTCTGCTCGTAGTAGCGTTCCACCTCCTCATCCGTCACACTGTCTGCTAGTTCCTGCTTCACCAGCGCATCCTGATAAGCATGCACAATCAGTGCCCTCCGGTAAGACTCTATCAGCTTGTTTATACGGTCGTTGTCCGATATGTTCCCCTCGGCCTTGTCATACAGCAGCGCATCTTCCAGCCAGTTTTTGATATACTCTTCTGCAAAACGCGCACTGTCCTCCTTGCCCAAGTTCACCGGCATTACGGCCTCAAGGTCTTCGCGGTAGAGGAAATCCTTCCCCACCTGCACCACCGGCGTCTTTCCCTTGTGGTCATACGATGCAGTGCATCCGGCCAGCAGCAGCGCAAATGTAAACAAGAAACATTTCCCTTTCATTTCATACCTAATTATAATCAAGAAACGAAGATACACTAATATTCATTATATCCGGCAAAATTAACGGAATTTAAAATCTCTGCCGAATATTCCACTTCATACTTCTGTCTCAGCTCTTTCAGATAAAAATTCTCCTGTTCGTTCCGCACATCGGCAGTCACTTCCTCGCGCACGTCGGTGTACAGTTCCGGACCTTTCTTCAGCTTCTTGCCCAGCACAAACACATACGGCAGTTCCTTGTCGACAGGCAACTCGCCGCACTTAAACACCAGTTTGTCTACAGCAGCATGCCTTCCTATCTGGAACACCCCCGACTCGAAACGGCATTCGTAGATTCCGTCCTCCTTTTGCATCACATCCAGCACGGTCTTCCATTGCGAAACATCCCTTTTCTTCAGCAACTTCTTTATTTTCGAAGCCGCCTTCTTGCTCTTGCACCAGATAACTCCACCTCTGAAATGCGGCAAGTCCCAGCGATACCTCTCCTTATGCGCCTTAAAGAAACGCTCCAGCTCTTCCTCGGTAGGTTCACTCACCTGTACGGCGTGCAAGGCATCCCAGCGCGCGGCCAGCACCCCCTCCTGCACTTCTTTCATCTTCCACTGCAACTCCGAGACAAAATCCGGCTGCCGCTTGCTCCACGCCTCAAAAGCATCCTTATCCAGTACAGCCGAAATGCAATCCTGCCGCTGCTCCAGCAACGAAAGGATATACGGACGGGCCTCCTCGTAGGAACGTACCGGCACACGGTCTACCACCCGCACCAAATGTACGCCCAGCGGCGAAGCAAACGGTGGAGTGCACTTCCCCTTCTCCACACGCTCCAGCGCAGCAACGAACTCATCCGTCAGGGCAGAGAGCGGCATCCATCCGGCGGCTTTTGTCACACACGCCATCTTGGAGGCTGCGGGCATGCATTGTGCCAGCGCCTTGCCTCCTGCCGCAGCCTTATAGCAACCTTCCAGCATACGCAATGCAGCTTCTACCTGCGCATGACCGGCCTCCTGCTTCAGCGGAACAGACAACTCCTCCAGCTTCACCCATCCGGGACGCGACAAGCGCCGGCAAGAACGGTCGTACACCTCTCTGGCCCACTTCTCCACCCGTGCCGTATCAAGCAGCATGCTTTTCATCAGCTCTCCCTGCAGCGTGGCACACAGCATCCGGTAATCGGGCAAAGTGTCCCACCCTTGCGCTCTGGCATCGGCAACCTTCAGCTTGAAGTTCACAAAATGCGGCAGATAGTCACGGGCCGACAAGCGTCCGGCTGCAGCCGTCGCCTTCTGGTAATAATAATTAAACTCCGTGCCCGTCACTTCATATCCGGCAACCTTCACCAGACTTTCGGTAACCGCCAAAGCATCCGCAGCAAAACAACATGCCACCACGGGCAGCAGGAAACGTTTCAGTATCTTCATCTCGAAAAAAACAGCAAAGTCCTGTAATTCCAAGTTATAGAAAACTAAGAACCACAGGACTCTATAAAATATTTTACCTTATATCACTTTTCAAAAACAAGGCATCACACAACCCTATTACTGCTGCGGACGGCTATAGTTAGGAGCCTCACTCGTAATAGCCACATCGTGCGGATGACTTTCCAGCACACCGGCATTGGTGATACGTGTAAACTTGGCGTTATGCAGTTCTACAATGTTGTGAGCACCACAATATCCCATACCGGCACGCAGACCACCTACCAGCTGATAGATAACCTCATACAAGTTTCCTTTATAAGGAACGCGGGCAGCGATACCTTCCGGAACCAGTTTCTTCACGTCGCTTGTACCAGCCTGGAAGTAACGGTCTTTCGAACCATTCTCCATAGCTTCCAGCGAACCCATACCACGGTATGACTTGAACTTACGTCCGTTGAAGATGATAGTATCACCCGGTGATTCTTCGGTACCAGCAACCAGTGAACCGATCATTACACTGTATCCACCGGCAGCCAATGCTTTCACAACGTCGCCAGAGTAACGCAGACCACCGTCGGCAATCAAAGGAATACCTGTGCCTTCCAAAGCCTTGGCTACATCGTACACGGCACTCAGCTGAGGTACACCTACACCGGCAACCACACGGGTTGTACAGATAGAACCCGGACCGATACCTACTTTCACCGCATCGGCACCAGCCTCAACCAGCATCTTGGCAGCTTCGCCTGTAGCGATGTTACCTACCACGATATCAATCTGCGGGAAGCGTTTTTTAGCTTCTTTCAGTTTTTCGATAACTGACAAAGAATGACCGTGAGCAGTATCGATTACGATAGCATCGGCACCGGCATTTACCAGCGCTTCCATGCGCTGCAGTGTATCGGCAGTAACACCTACACCGGCAGCCACGCGCAGACGACCTTTAGAGTCCTTGCAAGCCATCGGTTTATCTTTTGCCTTTGTAATGTCCTTGTAAGTAATCAGACCAATCAGCTTACCGTCAGTGTCTACTACCGGAAGTTTTTCGATTTTGTTTTCCTGCAGGATTTTTGATGCAGTTTCCATATCGGTACCCGGAGCAGTAGTCACGATATTGTCTTTCGTCATCACCTCATCAATGTGCTTATCCATCTGAGTTTCAAAACGAAGGTCACGGTTAGTCACGATACCTACCAGATGTTTTACGTCATCCACTACAGGGATACCGCCAATTTTATATTCAGCCATCAGGTCCAAAGCATCCTGCACGGTAGCACCGCGGTTAATGGTAACCGGGTCATAAATCATACCGTTTTCTGCACGTTTTACGATAGCTACCTGACGTGCCTGCTCTTCGATAGACATGTTCTTGTGGATTACACCGATACCACCTTCGCGAGCAATGGCAATAGCCATCTGTGCTTCTGTAACTGTATCCATAGCGGCAGTTACAAACGGAATCTTCAATTCAATGTTACGTGAAAACTTAGTCGAGAGCTCGACTGTCTTTGGCAATACTTCTGAATAGGCCGGAATCAACAATACATCGTCGTAAGTCAATCCGTCCATCACAACTTTATCTGTAATAAATGACATAGGACTTATGCGTTTAGAATTTATTGCGTGCAAATATACGGTTTTTATCCGACATCTGAAAGTGCTCAAAAACTTTTTTTGCACCTGCTGCTTTTCTTTTTTCTAACCGCAGGCAGCTACTGCATCACAAATAAGACAAACTTGCGTTACACAAATGATGAATTTTCCGCATTTATGTAACGCAAGTTTGTCATTGGAATGATAAGAGAAAAGAATAACGGTTCATTTTTTCAGACTACCACCATACCAGTTCTGCACTTTAAAATCATAATTCATATAGAAAAGGCTGTCGGAAGTAAGAACAGGCTGTTCCGGCAGTTTTTTATGCGACAAATCCCGCTGGAAGGCACCATAAATAAGCAGACGGTATTTCATCGTATCACCCAGCAGCAGCCATGGAGTCGTCAGATTGGGCAATGCACGGACAGCCTGTCGCAGATACTTTCCAGCTTGCAGCGTATCCCCGGATGTATATGCCAGATAGCCGTAACGGGCATAATCGGCAGGTGCCGCATCCGGTGCAGGACGAAGAGCGACGGCTGCCTTCCACACCCGGTTGTAGAACAGTGAGTCTTGATGCTTCCATGCCTGCATCAGTTCGCCATTGGCCATACGCGGTGTGTAACGTACGGCTTCCGCCATCAGCTGTAAAGCAGCCGCACTGTCGCCTTGCTGATAGCACCGTCTGGCGTATGCCGACAGATACAGGCTGTTCCTCGGATAACGGGACGCAAGAGATTCCAAAATCGAGTCTGATTTTTCGGGATATTCATTTGCTACGGACAGGGCATACAGATATTGCAGCTGGACATCTTCCGGATGGCAGGCACAGGCAGCATCATAGTTCCTGTCCTGCAAATAATCGAGAGTGGAATCTGTCAGAAAACGGGACGACGGAATGTTCCAGCTCACCCATACAGCCACTGCAAATGCCGGAACCATATAAGCCGTACGGTCTGTTTCGGCTGAAAGGGTTTCATCCCGTTGCAGATAAGCCGACAAGATATAAGACATCTGCAGCAAAACAGGCGTACCCAGCCATGTGGCCTGAGCGAAATCTTTCACGAGGACAGCCAGCAGGGTTGCTGCAATGATGCGGCTGTCCGGCTTTTTCCGATGCTGCCACAAGGTCCGGACTATCATTATTCCTGCAAACAGATAAACCAACGTTCCGCATATGCCCTTCTCGACCAGAAGCTGAACCGGCAAGCTGGGGGCAATGGAAGTAAACGGCTTCGTACTGTCCTGTCCGGTAATGGCATCAACGGCATACGTATAATTACCGTTTCCATACCCCATGAGGGGACGTCCCGTAAACGCCTGCCAGGCAGCCGCAGTGCCGCTTATCCGGCTCTCGGTGCTCTGCTGCTGAGAAGCAGTACGGTTCATCTGCAGGGTGGTGTGCATCTCCTTTGGCAAGAGGACTGCAACCAGAAGCATGGCGGCCACAGCCGGCAGCCACAACCGCAGTTTTTCTGCTTTCGGGAAAAACAGCAGTGCAAAAAGCAGATAAATGCCGAGTGCAACATAGGCACCGCGCGAAAAGGAAAGCAGGATGGCCAGAAGGCATAAAAACTGAAGCGGTACCGACCAACGGCGCATCAGGCAAATCCACCCGGACACCATCAGCAGCACCTCTGCCCAGATGTTGGTGATGTAGCCCAACGGACGGAACAAAAAGCGGAAATGATACGTATCTTCGAACCCGGCTTCCAGTACCGAGCTTCGGAAAACAAAGAAGGAACAGACAGCCAGCAGGAGGGCAGCTCCTATCGGGAACAAGCTTCCCACACGTAAAACCTGCAAGGCACGCCCGTGGGCGAACAGCCTCCGGCAAACAAAATACGTTGCCAGCATATAGACCGAATAAAAAGCCGCATCCAAGGCAGGTATCGGACAGGCTGCATAAAAACAGGAAAAGAGGTCGGACAGGGCAAGGGCCGCTACGCATCTGTCCAGCCGGCTCCATTTCCGGAAAGGAAGCGGGCGCAGGAGCAGCAGTGCCCCAGCCACCAGCAACAGACCGATGCGGTACGAATCTTCCACCCTGAACAGGAACAGTGCCAGAAGAATCGTCACCCCAAGCGCCACACAGATTTCTTTACCCCCGCTGTATCTTATTTCTTCCATAACGTCTTACCAGAGGGATAACAGACCTGTATACCAGATAACCTATCAGTCCGAGAAAGACCAGCTGCATGCCGATGTTACGCAGCAAGGCAAACGGTGGCATCATCCGGTTCGACAGGTAAAGAATCAGCTCGTTCACCGCATCGGGGAAAGTCTGTACGAACCGGTATAGGAAAGTCGGAATGACATACAGGAAATAGAATCCCATAAAAAGATTGACTACTACCGAATAAACAAGCAGTCCGTATCGCTCTAACGGACGGATTTGCAAGAGGTAAGGCCGCTTGCTTTCCGGCTCTTTGCGTAATTTCTTCCATATATAGCCAAGCAGTTCCAAAGAACGCTGCCGCAGGTTGGGCACCCCCAGCAGATCGGATGCCATCCAGTATCCGTCGAACTTGAAGAAAGGATTCAGGGTCATTGCAAACCCAAGATTCATGACCAGAATCAGATAACGCAAGATATCGTTTCCCGTCATCAGAAAGGCCACCAGCAGGATGATAAGCCACCAGCTTTGAAAATACACACCGGCAAGATTTACCACACATCGCTCTCCCCGCTTCAGTTTCCACACTTCCGTCACATCCGTATAGAGGACGGGGAAGTTCAGGTACAACCCGAAGCCAATCCCGCCGTGCCGCACGCCGAAGAACTTGCAGGCAGAAGCGTGTCCCAGTTCGTGAAAGAACGACGAACCCAGCATGAAGGCAAACAGACCTACTACCAAATAGACATTTACCTTGTTGTTGAACAACAAAAGGTCGGGTGTACGGAAAAAGAACCAAGCATCCAGGAATGCCGCTACAAGAAATACCGTCAGCATATACCCACGGTTGAACAGGAAGCGGAACGTATCCGAAAACTTGTCGATTGCCTCCGCACTGAACAATTCCTTTTCGTAGAGGAAAGAATGCTTCTTTCCCTCCTGTGCAAACAGAGGGGTAATGAATTTATCGATAATCATCCGCACCTGTTCGGGCGTGTATTTGCCTGCCTTCTTTTTAGTGTAGGCAGCAATGGCTTCTTCTTCCGTAGCATGTTGCTGCAACTCTTCCACCAGTTCTGCCATGGCGGGACTAGCTTCGTAGTACTGTTCGCCGTACGAGAGCAGCACGCACTGTTCTTGAGTAGATGACGAAAGTTTCTGATGAATGATAATGTCGTTATATACGTTCATAGTTCTATGGTAAATCTTCCTTCTTTTTTTAGTTTACGTATGCTTGTACAGCTTCTTTTTTTGTAGAATTATGCTGCAATCCTATAATCAGTTCTACTATTGAAAGACCAATCTCATAATATATCCTCCACACAAACTAGCAAATAACATTTCTCTGATGAAAAGAAAGAAAATGAATGAATAATAATATCGCAATATCCATCATTTTATCAGTTTATTTTCATAATGGCACTATTAATCCGAGTATTAACATTTCTCTGGTCACGACTCGTCTTTTTGCCATAATCAAATGTATAAGCTATTTTTATGTATCCATTTTGTTGATATATACGACCGTAATATCGTTGATTTGAATCATAGACATCCGTATCCAAACTATAGTTAAAATATACATGTTTAGTAAAAGGACTATTTGCTCCTATTTCTATTCTCCAAGCATTACGACTCCAACTCCCGGATAATCCATAATTGCCAGGCTGTTGTGTATATCCTAGGTCAGTACCAAGAACTTTGTTTGCCGTTCTTCCGTATACACTGAAAGAAAAGTCTTTCCAATAATAGTTTACTTGCATACTACCTATCCAGTTATTAAGTGTTTTATGGATTGTTCCGTTATAGCCTAAATAATAGTAACTGCCATCAACTTTGCACTGAAGACTTTTATTTATTTTCCACGACAGCGACAAAATGGCATTAACAGCATTAGAATGAGAATAATCTCCATAACTATTTATCAAACTATTATTTTCTACATAATAATCCGATAGAATAGGCCTTTTATTATAAAAATAAACACCTATTAAGCTCGTATTGATATTTCCTGTTTGAAGACTATAATTTAGTATGGTCTGATAAAACAGGCTGTTTCTCAGATTGGGGTTGCCACGTTTTACTTTGAGCATATCAATATCCAAATCTACAGAATTCAGTACCGTAATGTCTGGAAAAGAATTCGCCAATAAAAGCGTAGCAAACAGTTGCTGTTTGTTTGTTGGTCGATAAGAGATTCTCCCCTGTAGACGTGGACTTAACTGTTGTACCAAATCTTCCCCACGCAAATGATAATATAATGCAGAAACTCCTGGCATAATCTGATAATTCAGTTTTGAACCAATGTTTTGGACATATTCTGTATAAAATAAAGTAGTAAGATTCCATAAATTCTGCTGCGAAGGATTATTCCCCATGTAATTTGTTGAGGTATTATGGTATACAGTACGCAATTGAAAAGTAAGTTGATTTCTATGCTTTAAAGGCATACCGTAGTTGATACCTGCCATTGCTTCATAAAAATCCTCCTTGCTATCCACATAATCCGTATAACTATTTTCCTCATAATGACGGGTATAGTCATTATGCGAATAAGACCCTCTTAATGTAGTTTCTATGTATTTGCCATCTTTCAACTTGAAGTTTCCGTATAATTCCAAGGCTGGCATAATATTCGACTGGTTTGTTTGATTAAAGCTATACTGAGTTGCTTCATAGTACCGAGTATAATTCATCTTCCCAGAGGTGAAATTATCAGGCATTTTTTTTCGGATAAAAGTAAATTTACCAGATAAAGTACGTTCTTCATTATGATTTAAGATATTTAATTGACCATATTGCTGGCTATTTTTCACTTTACCTTCAAGTGTTTCATATTCTCTGTCTATTTGATAATCTGGGAAATAAAAACTTTCATGATTTTCTGTCCTCATGCCACCATGTTCTGTCATGCTATATCCAGCAAATAATGTATAATTGGTATTTCCACGCATTAATTTAGTCGCAATATTATAGTCACCATTTAGATATCCTACATACTGTCGAGCATCTAATGCTGTATACCCTCCTGATACATATTGCTTGGTTATATAATTGATTGCCGCAACATCTGATGCGTATTTCCCTGTCGGCGCATCATAATATTCCACACGTTCAATATCTTTAGAACGTAAGTTCTGTATTTCTCTGTATTCAGCTCTCTGTCCATTAATATACAAGCTTACATTTCCCCCGAAAGTTTTAACCGTTCCCTTTTGACAATCAACATCAATATTAGGTATCATCAGATTATAAAGTAAATCATAACCTGTTCCGGCATGCTTCATTTGTTGTTCAGTAGGTATAATTTGGATATGATTACCCTTTCGTATAAACGCTTGTCCTTTTATTTCTACCTCATCCAATACAACATTATTTTCTTCCAAGATTATGGATAACTGAGTATGTTGCTGAGACGATAATTTGATACAATGTGATTTATATCCAATAGAACTTATATATAATAGGAATTTATCTGATTGAGGAATAGTAAATTCAAATTGCCCTGTACTATCTGTTACTTCTCCTTTTATAAATGTAGAATCACACTTTAAGATTCTTAAACTGGCATAAGGAATTCCTTTCCCAGTGATATCTAATACTTTTCCGCCAATAAGGTCCTGCGACATTACTTTTACAGA
>USQO01000028.1 GCA_900556845.1 uncultured Bacteroides sp.
TCGGCAGCGTCAGATGTGTATAAGAGACAGAATAAAAACAGTATATTCTTGCATCTAAGAGACAAATTTAAGAAAAAACTTTGTTTTAATCAGATTCGTATCACAAAATGTTTTATTTTTGCAGCGAAAAGAAAGTTTATACATTAACATAAAGTATTTTATAAAAAATGAAAGTAGCAATTGTTGGAGCGAGCGGAGCCGTGGGACAAGAATTTCTGCGTGTGCTCGATGAAAGAAATTTCCCTATCGATGAATTATTATTGTTCGGTTCTCAGCGCAGTGCCGGTACAAAGTACACATTCCGCGGTAAAGAAATCGAGGTCAAACTTCTGCAGCACAACGATGACTTTAAAGGAGTAGATATTGCCTTTACTTCAGCCGGTGCCGGAACTTCTAAGGAATTTGCAGAAACCATTACTAAGTATGGAGCAGTAATGATTGACAATTCAAGCGCATTCCGTATGGAAAACGATGTTCCTTTGGTGGTTCCTGAAGTAAATGCCGAAGATGCCTTGAACCGTCCAAGAGGTATCATCGCCAACCCTAACTGTACAACCATACAGATGGTAGTGGCCCTGAAAGCTATCGAACAGCTTTCACACATCAAACGTGTTCACGTATCTACTTATCAGGCTGCCAGCGGTGCAGGTGCTGCTGCCATGCAGGAACTGTACGAACAGTACAGACAAGTATTGGCCAACGAACCTGTAACTGTAGAAAAATTTGCTTATCAGCTGGCTTTCAACCTGATTCCCCAGATCGATGTATTTACTGACAACGGATACACAAAAGAAGAAATGAAGATGTATAACGAAACACGTAAAATCATGCACTCGGATGTTCAGGTAAGTGCTACTTGTGTACGTGTTCCGGCTTTGCGTTCTCACTCTGAAAGCATTTGGGTAGAAACAGAACGCCCTGTTACTCCTGAAGAAGCAAGAGAAGCTTTTGCCAACGGCGAAGGTCTGGTATTGATGGATAATCCTGAAAAGAAAGAATACCCGATGCCTTTGTTCCTTGCCGGCAAAGACCCTGTTTATGTAGGTCGTATCCGTAAGGACTTGGCTAACGAAAACGGTTTGACTTTCTGGATTGTAGGTGACCAGATCAAGAAAGGTGCTGCACTGAATGCCGTTCAGATTGCTGAATACCTGATTAAGGTTAAAAACATCGGATAAGAAAAAACACGTCCATATCTACATAAAAAAACTTGGCCCTTATGAGCCAAGTTTTTTTATAACTATTCTTGATACAAATTTTCCGAATAATAAAATGTTTCGGGCAAGTCTTTCAGTAACGGATGGTGTTTGTCTTTCTCGGACAAAATAACCGAAGCTTCGGGAATTCGCCAGTCTATTCCTAAAGCCGGGTCGTTCCAGGCAATAGCTCCCTCGCTTTGAGGTGCATAGAAATTATCGCATTTATACTGAAACACCACTTCATCTGTCAGTACACTGAATCCATGAGCAAAACCACGAGGGATGAACAACTGACGACGGTTCTCTGCTGTCAACTCTACAGCTACATGCTTGCCGTAAGTAGGCGACCCTACCCGTAGATCCACAGCCACATCGAGCACCGCTCCCTGAATCACACGTACCAGTTTGCTTTGCGCAAAAGGCGGTTTCTGAAAATGCAACCCACGCAATACGCCGTAAACCGACTTACTTTCATTATCCTGCACAAATTTCACCGGACGGACTTTCTCATCGAATTCCCGCTGGGAAAACGATTCGAAAAAATACCCTCTATCATCCTTAAACAGGCGGGGTTCTAAAATTACGACACCCTCTAGCTCCGTTTTTATTACTTCCATTTATTCTAAATTTAATTCTTTAATCACTTTCAGCAGATACTGGCCATACTGGTTTTTCAACATTGGCTGAGCCAGTTGTTTCATCTTTTCAGGAGTTATCCATCCCTGACGTAATGCAATGCCTTCCAGACAAGCCACTTTCAGCCCCTGTCTTTTCTCTATGACCTCAATATAAGTACTTGCTTCTGCCAGCGAATCATGCGTTCCAGTGTCCAGCCAGGCAAAACCACGTCCCAATGTCTGCACTTTGAGCTGTCCCATATTCAGAAACTCCTGATTGACAGAAGTAATCTCCAACTCGCCACGTGCCGACGGACGGATATGTTTTGCTATATCCACCACTTTATTAGGGTAAAAATACAGTCCGGTCACCGCATAATTTGATTTAGGATGTTCGGGCTTCTCTTCAATAGAAAGACAGTTGCCCACTGCATCAAATTCGGCTACCCCATAGCGCTCGGGATCGCTTACCCAATAGCCAAACACGGTAGCTTTTCCCTCCTGTTCGGCAGCACGGACGGCTTCTTTCAACATCACCGTAAAGCTGTTTCCATGGAAAATATTATCTCCCAGCACCAGACAGGCAGCCTCATCGCCAATAAATTCTTCGCCAATGATAAAAGCTTGCGCCAGGCCATCGGGAGAAGGCTGTTCTGCATATTTCAGATGCAAACCATAATCGCTGCCATCCCCCAGCAGACGACGGAATGAAGGCAAGTCCTGCGGTGTAGAAATAATCAGTATATCCCGTATTCCAGCCAACATCAGCACAGAAATAGGATAATAAATCATAGGCTTGTCAAACACCGGAAGCAACTGCTTGGACACACCTTTTGTTATAGGATACAGACGGGTTCCTGACCCTCCAGCCAATACGATACCTTTCATAGCGATTTTATTTTTATGATTTCTGCAAATATACATATATAAAATAAAAATCTTGCCTGAAAGTCCAAATACTATGCTATATCATAGTTGCCTGCCGTTGTTTTATTATATCTGCGAATTCCAACAGCATCACATATGAAACAAACATTGGTCTTTTTTGAGATAAACATTGGACATTGCTGTAACGTAAGTTGGTCTTTGCAATGATAAGGAAAAGACGCAGTAACAAAAATAAAAAAGCTGGCCTGCCCAAAAGCAGACCAGCCAATACGATATAAAAGATTTCTCTTTGTTTTTTATTCCTTCTTCAATGCTACAGCAAAGGGTTCTATACCTTTCGGATGAACTATTTTTACCAATGTCACATCAAAAATCAGTGCAGAATTAGTCCGAACTATTGACGCTGAAGGAGGATTCATTCCATATCCCATATTAGAAGGTATATGAACTTCCCAACGGTCACCTACTTTCATCTGTTGCAACGCAGTAGTCCAACCATTTATCACTCTATTTACAGTAAACGAAGCTGGCTGTGCTGTTTCTAAATCTAATTCATCAGTATAAAAGCTCTGATCGAAAACAACACCATTTATCATTTTTCCACGATAATGCACATAAACAGTATCCTGAAATAAAGGACTTACCGTTGACTCAGCCGGAGCACTGGCCAGAATCTTCGCATAAACATAATCGTTTACGTCAAACTGAGAACTCAGATTAGCATCCAAATCTGTATCATCAGGTTGGTATTTATAGTTACGGATTATTTTCCACTCACTAGGGTTTTGCTTGGCAACATCAGCTATCGAATCGATATAATGCTGGTTACGCTCTGCCCAGTTTGCATACGGATCCTCTACCCCGCTTTCTTCACTACAGGCAGTAAAGCCCAAAGAAGCAGCCAGCATAAGAATCATTAACCAAAGAGAATTTTTATTCATGTGTTCAAATTAAATTATTGCAATGTCTTCAACAGACTTGTTATACTTACCTTATCGGCGATGATATTGTTCAGTTCTGCAATTGGCACACGCACCTGCTCCATGGTATCACGGTTACGCAGTGTTACACAATTGTCTTCCAGTGTCTGATGGTCTACTGTGATACAGTAAGGAGTACCAATAGCATCCTGACGACGATAACGTTTACCGATAGAGTCTTTTTCGTCGTACTGACAGTGGAAGTGGAACTTCAGGTCGTTCATGATTTCACGTGCTTTTTCTGGCAGACCATCTTTCTTAACCAATGGCATAACAGCCAGTTTGACAGGAGCCAGAGCTGCAGGCAATTTCAGCACAACGCGAGTTTCACCGTTTTCCAGTTTTTCTTCGCAGTAAGAAGCACTCATGATGCTGAGGAACATACGGTCCACACCAATTGAAGTTTCGATAACGTACGGAGTGTAGCTTTCGTTGATTTCCGGATCGAAGTATTTGATGCTCTTTCCAGAGAATTTTTCGTGCTGGCTCAAGTCGAAGTTGGTACGGCTGTGGATACCTTCAACTTCCTTAAATCCGAACGGCATCAAGAATTCGATGTCGGTTGCAGCATTGGCATAGTGCGCCAGTTTCTCATGATCGTGATAACGGTAGTGGTCTGCACCGAATCCCAAAGCTTCGTGCCATTTCAAACGGGTTTCTTTCCATTTTTTGAACCACTCCAGTTCTGTTCCCGGCTTAACGAAGAACTGCATTTCCATCTGTTCGAATTCACGCATACGGAAAATAAACTGACGTGCAACAATTTCGTTACGGAACGCTTTACCAATCTGAGCGATACCAAACGGAATTTTCATACGACCGGTTTTCTGTACATTCAGGTAGTTTACAAAAATACCCTGAGCAGTTTCCGGACGAAGGTATACTTTCATTGCTCCATCAGCTGTAGAACCCATTTCGGTAGAGAACATCAGGTTGAACTGACGTACTTCAGTCCAGTTCTTGGTACCAGAGATAGGACAAACGATTTCTTCGTCAATAATGATCTGACGCAATTCGTTCAAGTCGGTAGCATTCATGGCTTTTGCAAAACGTTCGTGCAAAGCGTCACGCTTAGCCTGATGTTCCAAAACACGGGCATTCGTACTGCGGAACTGAGCCTCATCGAAAGCATCGCCAAAACGTTTAGCAGCCTTAGCTACTTCTTTTTCTATTTTTTCATCGTATTTAGCCAGCTGATCTTCAATCAGGACATCTGCGCGATAACGTTTTTTCGAATCGCGGTTATCAATCAACGGATCATTAAATGCGTCAACGTGTCCTGAAGCTTTCCAAATAGTAGGATGCATAAAGATTGCAGAATCAATACCTACAATGTTTTCGTGCAGCAGCACCATGCTCTGCCACCAGTATTGCTTGATATTGTTTTTCAACTCCACACCCATCTGACCATAGTCGTATACTGCACCCAAGCCATCGTAAATCTCACTTGAGGGAAATACAAATCCATACTCTTTACAGTGCGAAACCAGTTTCTTAAAAACGTCTTCTTGTGCCATTTTCTTTCTAATATTTTGATTTTCTTCTTTGTTCCAACAAATTATCAAGTTGCAAAGATAGGGATTTCTTCACTAAAATGCCATGTATCTATATTAATTTATCTTATGTTTCAGGCATTAACGAAACCTCGGGAAACATATATGCTGTTTTTTTTCTAATTTTGTAGGATATTCCGCTCTTTAAAATTGTATGCCGATGAATACAAACCAGAAATCAAAATTCACCTTGATGACTACCGCTCCAGTTCCAAGTCTGATCAGGAAACTGGCCATACCTACCATTATCAGCATGCTCATCACTTCTTTCTATGTCATGGCCGATACTTATTTTGTGGGCCAGATAAACACACAGTCGACTGCTGCTGTGGGAATTTCTTTTTCTGTGATGGCTATCATTCAGGCTTTGGGCTTTTTCTGCGGCCATGGTTCCGGGAATTATATTTCGCGCCGTCTGGGAGCACAGGACTACGAAAATGCCGAAAAAATGGCAGCAACCGGTTTTTTCTGTGCATTCCTGGTAGGTATAGCAGTAACCGTCATTGGTCTGGTTTTTCTTACTCCCATTTCCAGCATGTTGGGTTCAACTCCCACAATACAGCCTTATACAGAAACTTATCTGGGCATTATCCTGCTGGGAGCTCCTTTCATGGCCTCGTCGCTGGTATTAAACAACCAAATGCGTTTTCAGGGGAATGCCATCTATGCCATGTTCGGTATCGGACTAGGAGCAATTCTGAATATAGCTTTAGACCCACTTCTTATTTTTACATTCGATATGGGTATCAAGGGAGCTGCCATTGCCACACTGACCAGCCAGGTTTGCAGTTTTCTGTTATTGCTGTATCTGGACAGCAGGGGAACAAACATCCGCATCCGGTTTAAACACTTTTCCCCTACTCCGGCCTTACTGAAAGAAATTGTTTACGGTGGAAGTCCCTCCCTATGCCGGCAGGGACTGGCCAGTCTGGCCACCATTCTGCTCAACGTTTCGGCAGGTGTATATGGCGATGCTGCTATTGCAGGCATGTCGATTGTCACACGTATCTGTATGTTCATAAACTCGTTTGTCATTGGTTTCGGACAAGGATTCCAGCCAGTCTGCGGTTTCAATTATGGAGCAGGATTTTACCGGAGAGTGCGCGAAGGATTTTGGTACTGCGTAAAAACAGGTATTGTTTTCCTGGTGCTTTGTTCCATCGTAGGATATGTTTATGCTCCCGAAATTGTAGCCTGGTTCCGGAAAGACGACATACATGTAATCGAAATAGGCGCCCGCGCCTTACGCTGGCAGCTCATTACCCTGCCGTTGGGTGCCTGGGTTATTTTGTGCAACATGCTGTTGCAAACCATACGCAAACCTGTGCAGGCTGTTATTTTATCCTCGGCACGCCAAGGATTGTTCTTCATCCCTTTCATCCTGATTCTGCCCTATTTTTTAGGACTGCAAGGAGTTGAGATGTGTCAGGCAGCAGCCGATTTATGCTCTTTCCTGCTGGCTATCCCGCTAACAGTGCCTATACTAAAATCATTCAGAAAATAAATTGTTTTTGCAAACGTCATACGCTGACGTTCAAAAGATTTTCGTAATTTTGTGCCTATATTATATTAATGTATGAGCGAAGAAAAATTTGACAAAGAAGAACACTCGGACTATAAACCGGTAAACAGCAAGGACGAAGCAGTTAAACATCAACTAAGCGGCATGTACCAGAACTGGTTTCTGGATTATGCATCGTATGTAATCCTAGAACGTGCCGTTCCACATATCAACGACGGACTGAAGCCCGTACAGCGCCGTATTCTCCACTCGATGAAAAGACTGGACGACGGACGTTACAATAAAGTGGCTAACATTGTAGGACATACCATGCAGTTTCACCCGCATGGCGATGCTTCTATCGGAGATGCACTGGTACAACTTGGACAAAAGGACTTACTCATTGACTGTCAGGGGAACTGGGGAAATATTCTTACAGGTGACAGCGCAGCGGCTTCACGATACATCGAAGCGCGTCTTTCCAAGTTTGCGCTGGACGTAGTTTTCAACCCGAAAACTACCGAATGGCAATCATCCTACGATGGAAGAAACAAAGAGCCCATCACTCTACCCGTAAAATTTCCGCTCCTCCTCGCTCAGGGAGTAGAAGGTATTGCCGTAGGATTGTCATCGAAGATATTGCCGCATAACTTCAACGAGTTGTGTGATGCTTCTATTGCCTACTTAAAAGGCGAAGAGTTTCATCTGTATCCGGACTTCCAGACGGGTGGTTCGATTGATGTATCGCGCTACAACGATGGGGAACGTGGCGGACTGGTGCGTGTACGTGCCAAAATAACGAAACTGGACAACAAGACGCTTTGCATCAGTGAAATTCCTTACGGGAAAACAACGTCCTCACTGATTGACTCTATTCTTAAAGCACTGGAAAAAGGGAAAATTAAAATCCGGAAAGTGGATGACAATACAGCAGACAAGGTAGAGATTCTGGTACACTTGTCACCTGGAACATCATCGGACAAAACACTGGATGCACTGTATGCCTTTACTGACTGTGAAGTAAATATATCACCCAACTGCTGTGTAATCGACGAAAAGAAGCCTCACTTCCTGAATGTAAGTGCAGTCCTGAAAAAATCGGCCGACAATACACTTTCGTTACTGCGCCAGGAGCTAAATATCCAACGGGCAGAAACGCTTGAGACACTGCATTTTGCATCGCTGGAAAAGATTTTCATCGAAGAACGGATCTATAAGGACAAACAGTTTGAGCAGGCAGAGTCAATGGATGCGGCCTGCGAACACATTGACATGAGGCTGACTCCTTACTATCCACAGTTTGTGCGCGAAGTTTCCAAGGAGGATATTCTGAAATTGATGGAAATAAAAATGGCGCGTATCTTGAAATTCAACAAAGACAAAGCCGATGAATACATTGCCCGCCTGAAGGAAGAGATTAAGGAAATAGACGACAAGCTTGCTCATATTGTGGACTATACCATCAGCTGGTACCAGTCGCTGAAAGACAAATACGGGAAAGACTACCCACGACGGACTGAAATACGCAGTTTCGATACCATCGTGGCTACAAAGGTTGCCGAAGCGAACGAAAAACTATATATAAACCGTGAGGATGGATTTATCGGTACTGGCTTGAAAAAAGATGAGTTTATCTGTAACTGCTCGGATATTGACGACATTGTGATTTTCTACAAAGACGGGAAATACAAGATTGTACGCGTACAAGACAAGATGTTTGTCGGTAAAAACGTATTGTATGTCAACGTCTTTAAAAAGAACGACAAGCGAACAATCTACAATGTGATTTACCGCGACGGTAAAGAGGGCTTCCACTATATCAAGCGTTTCAACATCACTTCTATGACCCGCGACAGAGAATATGATGTGACACAAGGTAATCCGGGTTCGAAAATTGTTTACTTCACGGCAAACCCAAACGGCGAAGCAGAAATCATCAAGATAACCTTACGTCCGAACCCTAGAATCAAAAAACTGATTTTTGAGAAGGACTTCAGCGATATAAACATCAAAGGACGTCAGTCAATGGGGAACTTGCTTACAAAATACGAAGTACACAAGATTACACTTAAACAGCGTGGCGGATCTACACTGGGAGGAAGAAAGGTCTGGTTTGATCCTGATGTACTCCGACTGAACTATGATGGAAGAGGTAACTATCTGGACGAATTCCATAGTGATGAGAGTATCCTGATTATACAGGAAAACGGTGAATTCTATACCACCGACTTCGACTTGAACAATCACTACGATCCGGGAATCCGCCAAATTGAAAAATTTGATCCAGATAAGGTTTGGACTGCCGTGCTGTACGATGAGGACCAGCAAGGGTATCCGTATATCAAACGGTTTACCTTCGAACAAAGTGCCAAAAAGCAGAATTACCTGGGAGAAAACAAAAATAACCGACTGATTCTGCTTACTGATGAAGCATACCCGAGACTACAGGTTAATTTCGGTGGAAAAGACAGTTTCAGAGAAGCACTGGTAATTGAAGCAACCGACTTTATCGGTACAAAAAGTTACAAGGCAAAAGGTAAACGCCTGACAACTTTTGACGTTGAGTCCATACAGGAACTGGAGCCTACACGCCATGAAGAAAAACCGGATAATCAGGCACAGGACACTGAAGAGCAGGACGAAATGGTGCAACCAACCGAAGAAAATGGCCAGATGAATCTTTTTGAAGCATAACATGAAAAAATATACTCACATTGTTATACTATTCCTTCTGACTCTTGTGCCCGTATTAATAGGAGCGCAAGAGTCAGATACTCATCCTTATACCGTGCGCTCTACCATGATTGGGGTTGGGCAAAGCCGTATTCTGGATACCTATCTTTCACCGATAGAATATAAAGGAGCGGATATCAGAATTATCCGGGAAAATATGCGGCTCACTCAATGGATGGATGGACGTATCTCTGCACAGAACTGGCTGCAAGCCAATATTTCTTATGCCGATAATCTGGCAAAAACCGGCACGATGCTATACGGGCTGGTCAACTGGAGTTATGCACTGCATTATCAGTTCCTAGTATCGCCTGCATTGAAAATTCTGGTAGGCCCTGCCACCGATTTAAATATCGGTTTTTTATATAACAGCCGGAACTCCAACAATCCAGCTCAGGCCAAAGCTTATTTTAACCTGATGGCCTCAGCCATGGCTATCTATAAAATCAGTATCAAGGATTTTCCGCTGACGCTGCGTTATCAAGTCAATGCTCCGTTCATGGGTATCATGTTTTCACCTGAATATGGAGAGTCTTATTATGAAATCTTCTCGCTAAAACATGGTGGAAGGAATGTCTTGTTCACGTCCTTGCATAATCAGCCTAGCTTGAAGCAATTGTTCACGGTAGATATTCCTATCCGGAAATTTACGCTCCGTACCGGATATCAGTGCGATTTGCTACAGGCAAACGCAAACAACCTAAAGAGCCATACTTTTACTCATTCTTTCTTAATAGGCTTTGTAAAAACCTTCTATATGAAGAAGAGTAATAACAAGGTTCATTTGTCTCCTTATTCAACTCCTTTTTAATATGCTACAAAGATTCAGTCATAAAATCAGGAACTTCTTCGTATACGGTTTTCTGTTGTCCGCGCTATTGACATCGTGCGTAAAAGAAGATGTATTCGAAAACACTCCTTACGGCAATTTTGAAGCACTTTGGACAATCATTGACCAGCAATATTGTTTCTTGGACTACAAACACGAAGAATATGGGCTGGACTGGAATAAAGTATATCAGGAATATAGCCAGCGCATTACGCCCGAAATGTCCAGCAAGAATTTATTCGAAGTTCTCTCGCAAATGGTTAACGAGCTGAGGGACGGGCATGTTAACCTCAGCTGTTCCTGGCAAACATCACAATATCGCGAATGGTTCGATGCTTATCCTAGAAATTTCAGTGACAGCCTTCAAAGCAACTATCTGAAAAAAGATTATATCATCAGCTCTGGCCTTACTTATCAGATTTTGGAAAACAATATCGGTTATATTTATATCAGCAGTTTTTCAAACGGTATAGGAGAAGGGAATCTGGACCAGACACTGGATTACTTGAAAACATGCGACGGACTAATCATTGACGTCCGAAACAACGGAGGAGGAAACCTGACAACTGCAGAAAAAGTCGCAGCCCGTTTTACCAACGAAAAAGTGCTTACCGGATATATCAGCCATAAAACAGGTCCTGGCCATCAGGATTTTTCAGAACCGAAGCCTGTATACCTGGAACCGGCCATGGACAGAGTGCGATGGCAAAAGAAAGCGGTTGTCCTGACAAACCGGCGTTCTTACAGTGCCACCAACGATTTCGTAAATTCCATGAAACAACTTCCGCTTGTTACCATTATAGGAGATAAAACAGGAGGCGGTTCCGGTTTACCGTTTACTTCCGAAATACCTAACGGATGGTCTATCCGCTTTTCGGCAAGTCCTATGTTCGACCCCGAAATGAACCAACTGGAATTTGGAATTGATCCGGACATTAAAGTGGATATTTCTACTGAAGATTATGCCCGGGGCATCGATACAATTATAGAAGAAGCATGCTTTTTTTTGAAAAAATCGGAATAAGATTTGCAGATTCAAAAAATATTCATACCTTTGTACTCGAATCAAGGAGAAATCCTGACTGATGCGCTTGTGGCGTAATTGGTAGCCGCGCCAGACTTAGGATCTGGTGCCGTGAGGCGTGTAGGTTCGAGTCCTATCAAGCGCACAAAAAAAAGAGATGAGTCAATGACTCATCTCTTTTTTTTATTTGTTCAAGCCTTCGAGCATTCGCTTCAATACTACAGTTGCAGAGATTTCACGGTTGGCTGCTTCTGGAATAACCAGCGAAGTGGGTGCCTCAATCACATCATCTGTAACAATCATGTTTCTTCTGACAGGCAGACAGTGCATAAAGAAAGCATTGTTGGTTACTGCCATGTGTGCTGTATCTACAGTCCATCCCATATCCTTAGAAAGAATCTTTCCATAGTCGGCTGGATTGGTAACACCCGGACAAGCCCAGTTCTTAGCATAAATAAAGTCTGCACCTTCGAAAGCTTTCCATTGGTCATACTCAACTTTTGCACTGCGTACGAATTTCGGATCCAACTCATATCCTTCAGGATGAGTAATGACAAAATCAACATCTGCTTCATTCATAAAATCAGCAAAAGAGTTAGGAACAGCCTGTGGAAGAGCACGAGGATGTGGTGCCCATGTCAAGACTACTTTCGGACGTTCTTTCTTTTTATATTCTTCGATGGTAATCAAATCGGCAAAAGCCTGGAGCGGATGACCTGTCGCCGCTTCCATTGAGAATACTGGCTTTCCTGAATACTGAATAAACTGACTCAATATTTTTTCGGTATAATCATCTTCACGGCTTTCGAATCTTGCAAAAGAACGTACTCCTATGATATCGCAATACGATGCCATTACCGGGATTGCTTCCAACAAGTGTTCACTTTTATCACCGTCCATGATAACGCCACGTTCGGTTTCCAGCTTCCAAGCTCCCTGGTTAACATCCAGTACGATTACATCCATACCCAGATTACGCGCTGCTTTCTGAGTACTCAAGCGGGTACGCAAACTGTTGTTAAAGAAAATCAGGAGACAGGTTTTATGTTTACCCAGCTGCTCGTATTTATACCGGTCTTTCTTTATTTCGAAGGCCTCGGACAAAGCTTGATTCAGGTTTCCTAAATCAAACACATTTGTATAAGTTTTCATAAGTAAAATGTATATTAATTATTTTATCTGTACAAATATACGACAAAATTAGACATTATTGTATAAATAGCTGCATAAACTGCATATTTTTTCTTCAAGGACGGGTTTGTCCATTTCCTTCTACAATCCATTTATAAGAGGTCAACTCGCGTATACCCATCGGACCACGGGCATGAAGTTTCTGAGTACTGATTCCCACTTCTGCTCCTAAGCCAAACTGAGCTCCATCCGTAAATGAAGTAGGTGCATTGACATATACACAAGCTGCATCAACCGATTGCGTAAACATCCGGGCAACACTGGTATCCTCCGTAACAATACATTCACTATGCTTTGAGCTGTATGTATATATATGGTCTAAAGCCTCATCTACACTATCAACGACACGGACAGCCATTTTGTAATCCAGAAACTCGGTTCCATAACTCTCGGATGTTGCCGGTTTCAACAAGTCTTTCGGATAAGAATCCGATAAAACAGCCATAGCTCGCTCATCAGCGTAAACAATGACGTGTTCAGCACTTAATGGAGCACATAAATCAGTCAAATGATGTACAACTTCTTTGTGTACAAGTAAACAATCCAATGCATTACATACACTTACCCGTCGGGTCTTGGCATTGTGAATGATAGCTGCACCTTTTACAATATCTCCATAACGGTCGAAATACGTATGACAAACCCCTGCCCCAGTTTCAATGACGGGAACAGTAGCTTCTTGACGAACATAGCGAATCAAGGCACTGCTTCCGCGAGGAATCACCAAATCGACAAAATCGTTTGCATGTAAAAGTTCCGCAGCAGCTTCACGTGTAGAAGGAAGCAGTTCTACAATATGCGGATTGACCCCCAACTCTTCCAAAACTTCATGGATAATTTTCATTACCGCCAGATTCGTAGATTCTGCATCATGCCCACCTTTTAAGATACAGGCATTTCCACTTTTCAGACACAAAGAAAACACATCCAGTGTCACATTGGGACGGGCCTCAAAAATAACTCCTATCACTCCGAAAGGAACACTGACCTTCTGAAGTTTCAAGCCATTGGGACGGACCGTTGTTTCCAGAACTCTCCCCAACGGCGAAGGCAATGCCGCAACATTTACCATATCCGAAGCAATCCCCTGTATGCGTTGTGAAGTAAGTTTTAAGCGGTCGTATTTAGGATCTTCACAAGACATACGTTCCAAATCCTCAGCATTAGCAGCCAATATTTCCTTTTCCCGAACAACAATTTTCTCAGACAAAAGAAGCAAAACCTTATTAATCGTTTCTTCATCGAGCAAAGCAAGAGAGCGAGCGGCTACCGCAGTTGTCTTGAACAGTTTATTATAATCCATAATGCCATCCTCCTTTATTATTTATCGAAATCCAAATGTAAATAATCATAATGAACTACTGGTTTCTGACCATGTTTTCCCATGCAAGAACGAATTGCATCAGCACCTGCCATAACTCTTCCTACTCCAATTGCATTTCCATGACTATCCAACAACTTCACAATATCATCCTTTTCAAAAGTGCCTACGACAGACATGACTCCAACAGGCAACAAACTGACAGCCTTAGGTCCACGCAAAGCTTCGACTGCTTTCTCCTGAAGCCACAACTCTCCTTTAGCAAACCCATCGCTATGTGCCACCCACTTTTTGACAGCAGGAACTAACGTTTCCGAAGGAATAAAACACGTACAATCGACCTTATCCGGAGTGTGAATCAAATCTGTCAGAATATTATCTTTTCTTCCATTTGCAATGAAAACAACGATTCCTTCATCGGCAACCTTTCTTGCAATCGAGCTTTTGGTCAGCATACCGCCACGACCGAATCCTGATTTTTCGGTCTGAATATAATCAGACAGGTCTCTTCCACGCTCTACCTTGCGGATAATCTTAGATTCCGGCAATGAAGGTGGCCCGTCAAATACACCATCAATGTTGCTCAGGATAACCAAAGCATCCACTCCCATCATGGAAGCAATCATTCCAGAAAGTTCATCATTATCCGTAAACATCAGCTCCGTAACAGAAACGGTATCATTCTCATTAACAATCGGAAGGACACCATTCTCCAGCATTACCTGCATACAGTTTCGCTGGTTCAAGTAATGCCTGCGTGTAGAAAAGCTCTCTTTTGTAGTTAGAATCTGTCCTACCGGAATATTGTGATCCTGAAAAAGATCATAATAACGATTTATTAACTTGGCCTGTCCCACAGCAGAAAACAGCTGCCGCTGATCTACACTATCCAGTTTTTTCAAAGGGCGCAACGAACTGCGACCAGACGCAACGGCTCCCGAAGAAATAAGGATTACCTCTACCCCTTCTTTCATCAAAGCTGCAATCTGGTCGACTAATGAAGACATACGTGTTACATCTAAAGTCCCGTTATTACGGGTCAGCACATTGCTTCCTACCTTAACTGCTATTCTTTTAAATTGAAAGTTCATATTTTACTAGCTTTTCGCAAATATAACATTTTCGGCAGATTATGTAACAGATGCATCACATTATTTACAAAACACTTCCTTTATGATATAAATCAATGCATAATTAAAGAATAATCTGTATCTTTACACACCTATTTTATTATAATACAATTTTATGATTAAAGCTATCTTCTTTGACATTGACGGTACTCTGCTTTCTTTCAAAACCCACAAAGTATCGTCTTCTACACGTATGGCCCTAAAACAACTGCGGGAAAACGGAGTGAAACTGTTCATTGCAACCGGACGCCCCAACTTACTGATTAACGGACTTGATGATTTAGACTTCGACGGTTACATTACGCTAAATGGAGGACACTGCTTTACGGCAAGTCACCAGGATATATATAAAGGTGTCATTCCTCAAGAAGATATAGAACGGCTCATTCAATATTCTAAAAGCCACGCTTACCCTTTTGTATTCGTATACGGCCAGACCTGGTTTATCACGCACCACGATGCCAGTGTAAACGAAATATGCAAGTTAATTGAAATTCCTGCCCCTCCCATTGCTCCTATCGAACAAGCATCAGGAAAAGAAGTGCTGCAAATCATGGGATACCTGCCAGAGAAGGAAGAAGATTATTTGTTTAATAATGTATTAACTCATTGTGAACCTATGAGGTGGCATCCTTTATTTACCGATATAACCGTAAAAGGAACCAGCAAAAGCCGAGGTATTGATGAGGTAATACGCTATTATGGAATAGATTTAAAAGAAACAATGGCTTTTGGTGACGGAGGAAACGACATCCCCATGTTAAAACATGCCGGAGTTGGAATAGCGATGGGAAATGCATCCGAACAAGTACAGAAAGTAGCCGATTATGTTACCGCATCGGTTGATGATGACGGAATATGGAAAGCTCTTCAACATTTTGGACTTTTATAAAATGGAAATTCCCGGATGACACTTGTACTCTCATCCGGGAATTTCTATTTACTGTAATGTAAGCTTGGCCAAATAATTGTAATGTTCACCTTCACAAACCTTTTCAGCCTTAAAGCCATACATTTCTGCATACATTGACAAAGTATCAAAATCAACATACAGCCAAAAGAAAGGCTTACCCTTCAGCTGTTTGTAACGCATATAGAAATCTATTTCCCCATAATAGCCTCCAGCCAAATCTACCAGAAAGCTTCCGTCTTCTTCTTCAAACAAATAACGCAAATCACTGGAATCCATTAAAATCATTCCTCCCGGATTCAACAGAGACTTTGCTCTCTGAAAGAAATTCTCCATATTATCCAGCTTGCCTATAATGCCAGAGCCATTCATCAACATTAAAATGGTATCAAAACCGCCTACGAATTCCGGATTGAAAAAGTCAACCTGTCTTGCATTTAAGCCCTGCTCTTCCATCACCTGAACAGACAACGGTGAAATATCAATAGCCTGAACATCTTTCCCCATTTTTTGTAACTCAAGCGAGTGACATCCACTACCGGCTCCTACATCCAGAATTTTTCCTGAAGCAAGTGTAAGCGCACGTTGTTCCACGACCGGCATCTGTTCGTAAGTCCTGAACAACTCCTTCACTGGTATTTCATCTTCATCAAACTGGGAAGAAAAAACTCTCAGCCGCCCGGCTTTACCTTTTTTATAATAATCATAAATAGCTTGCCCCATAGGGTCTTCTTGTTCACGAATCGATGTAGTAACCATAACAAATAAATTCTTAAGAATGCAATAAAAACGAAGCCAAAGATACGAAAAAAGGACGAACTATGCATAAAACAACTCACCATACCCGCTTCACCGAATATTTATTTATACAAAAAGCAGCATTTTTGCACAATAAGAGAAAATAAATACAGAAAGCTTGCATTAATTTCCAAAATTATGTGTACTTTTGCACCAACCCTAGAATAATTATACAGCATGAAAAATAAAACCAGTAGACTGGATTCAATTAAGATGATTATCTCCAGTAAAGAGATAGGTAGCCAGGAAGAACTGTTGCAAGAATTGGCAAAAGAAGGTTTCCAACTCACACAGGCAACCTTATCACGCGATTTAAAACAACTTAAGGTAGCAAAAGCAGCCAGCATGAATGGGAACTACGTTTATGTCCTTCCCAACAACACCATGTACAAGCGCATGACTGAACCTCACAGCGCAAGCGAAATGCTACGCCACAACGGCTTTATGTCTATAGAATTTTCATCAAATCTAGCTGTTATAAGAACTCGTCCAGGATATGCCAGCAGTCTGGCATACGATATTGATAACAACAACTTCCCTGAAATTCTCGGAACTATTGCAGGCGATGATACAATCATCCTTGTATTAAGCGAAGGGAGTTCAAGAGGTAGCATAAAAAATGCATTATCACATATTATCCCCAATATTAATAACATATAATTAAATAACGTATTATTTAGGAAAGATGGATACTAAACAAATCGATGTTATGGTAGCCGACGCCTCACATGAGGTTTATGTTGACACAATATTAGACACAATTAGAGAAGCTGCAAAAGTACGTGGAACCGGTATTGCAGAACGTACACATGAATACGTAGCTACAAAAATGAAAGAAGGGAAAGCCATCATTGCTTTGTGCGGTGATGATTTCGCAGGGTTTACGTACATAGAATCTTGGGGAAACAAACAGTATGTAGCAACATCCGGACTGATTGTACACCCTAAATATCGCGGCTGCGGATTGGCAAAACGAATCAAACACGCCTCATTTACGCTATCACGCCTACGCTGGCCTAAAGCTAAAATTTTCAGTCTTACTTCAGGAGCTGCTGTAATGAAAATGAACACAGAATTGGGTTATGTTCCTGTAACATTCAATGAGCTTACAGACGATGAAGCTTTCTGGAAAGGATGTGAGGGTTGTATCAACCATGAAATTCTGGTTGCGAAAAAACGCAAATTCTGTATTTGTACAGCCATGTTGTATGATCCGGCTTTACATACAGACGACAAAATCAATAATTTTTAAAACACTGTAAATTCAATATACCTATGGAAGAAAAGAAAAAAGTAGTTGTTGCATTCAGCGGTGGACTGGATACATCATTCACTGTTATGTATCTTGCAAAAGAAAAAGGATACGATGTATACGCCGCCTGTGCAAATACAGGAGGTTTTAGCCCTGAGCAACTAAAACAGAACGAAGAGAATGCATACAAACTTGGAGCTGTCAAATATGTTACTTTAGATGTAACTCAGGAATATTACGAGAAGAGTTTAAAGTACATGGTTTTCGGTAACGTTTTGCGTAACGGAACTTATCCTATCTCTGTCAGCTCAGAACGTATCTTCCAGGCTTTGGCAATCGCACGTTATGCCAATGAAATCGGTGCACACGCTATCGCTCATGGTTCAACAGGAGCCGGCAACGATCAGGTACGTTTCGACATGACTTTCTTGGTTATGGCACCGGGTGTAGAAATTATCACACTGACTCGTGACATGGCGTTAAGTCGTGAACAAGAAATCAACTATCTGAAAGAACACGGCTTCGTTGCTGATTTTACAAAACTGAAATACTCTTACAACGTAGGTATTTGGGGTACTTCAATTTGCGGTGGTGAAATTTTGGATTCAGCACAAGGACTCCCTGAAAGCGCATACCTGAAACAAGTAACTAAAGAAGGTAGCGAAACCTTAAAGCTGGAATTCAAGAAAGGTGAACTGTATGCAGTAAACGGTGAAGTATTCGACGATAAGATTAAAGCTATCCAGAAAGTTGAAGAAATCGGAGCAGCTTATGGTATCGGCCGTGACATGCACGTAGGAGATACTATCATCGGTATCAAAGGCCGTGTAGGTTTCGAAGCTGCAGCTCCAATGCTGATTATCGGCGCACACAAATTCCTGGAAAAATACACACTAAGCAAATGGCAGCAGTACTGGAAAGACCAGGTAGCCAACTGGTATGGCATGTTCCTGCACGAAAGCCAGTATCTGGAACCTGTAATGCGCGATATTGAAGCGATGTTGCAGGAATCTCAACGTAACGTAAACGGTACAGCTATTCTGGAACTTCGTCCTTACAGCTTCTCTACTGTTGGAGTTGAATCTAAAGACGATTTAGTAAAGAATAAATTTGGCGAATATGGTGAAATGCAAAAAGGATGGACAGCAGAAGATGCCAAAGGTTTCATCAAAGTATTGTCTACCCCGCTTCGTGCATATTACGCAAACCATAAAGACGAAGAAAACATATGATTAAAGCCGGTATTATTGGAGGCGCAGGATATACAGCAGGCGAATTGATTCGCCTGCTCATCAATCACCCTGACGTAGAAATTAAATTTGTAAACAGTTCCAGCAATGCTGGAAACAAAATCACTGACGTACACGAAGGACTTTACGGCGAAACAGACCTTGTTTTTACAGACGAACTTCCTTTCGACACCATCGATGTCTTGTTCTTCTGTACAGCCCATGGCGATACAAAAAAATTCATGGAAAGCCATAACATTCCCGAAGATTTGAAAATCATCGACCTTTCCATGGATTACCGCATAAAGAGTGAAGACCACGACTTTATTTATGGGCTTCCAGAACTAAACAGAAGAGCCATCTGCCAGAGCAAGCATGTAGCCAACCCGGGCTGTTTTGCAACCTGTATCCAGCTGGGTCTGTTACCTTTGGCTAAGCACCTGATGCTTAGCGGTGACATCACCGTCAACGCCATTACAGGCAGTACCGGTGCCGGTGTAAAGCCAAGCTCAACCAGTCACTTCAGCTGGCGCAACAACAACATGAGTATTTACAAACCTTTTACTCACCAGCATATCCCGGAAATCAAACAGTCATTGAAACAACTGCAAACCAGTTTTGATGCCGAAATAGATTTCTTGCCTTACCGAGGTGACTTTGCCAGAGGTATATTTGCAACCATTGTCGTAAAGACCAAAGTTGAGATTGATGAAATCATCAAAATGTACATCGAATATTATGCCGAAGACTCATTCGTTCATATCGTTGACAAGAATCTTGACTTAAAGCAAGTAGTAAATACCAACAAATGCTTAATTCATCTGGAAAAGCATGGAGACAAGCTACTTATTATTTCATGTATCGACAACCTGCTGAAAGGAGCCAGCGGACAAGCTGTCCATAACATGAACTTAATGTTTAACCTGGAAGAAACCACAGGTTTAATGTTGAAACCTAGTGCTTTCTGATATAAATAACCGACCATGAATTTATTTGATGTATACCCTCTTTTCGATGTAAACATCGTAAAGGGTAAAGGATGTCATGTATGGGACGATAAAGGCAATGAATACCTGGATTTATACGGAGGACATGCTGTTATTTCTATCGGCCACGCGCATCCTCACTATGTAGAAGCCATCAGCAAGCAAGTTGCCACACTTGGATTTTATTCCAACTCGGTAATCAATAAACTTCAGCAGGAAGTTGCCGACCGTCTGGGAGTCATGAGTGGCTACGATGATTATCAGTTGTTCCTCATCAACTCTGGAGCTGAAGCAAACGAGAATGCACTGAAACTCGCATCATTTTATAACGGACGTACCCGCGTTATTTCTTTTTCTAAAGCATTTCATGGTAGAACATCTCTTGCAGTAGAAGTTACCAATAACCCTAAAATCATTGCTCCTATCAATGATAACGGACATGTAACTTATATTCCGCTGAATGATATCGAAGCAACAAAGGTCGAATTGGAAAAAGGAGATGTTTGTGCTGTTATTATTGAAGGAATTCAAGGAGTAGGTGGTATCCAGTTGCCTACTACAGAATTCATGACAGAATTACGCAATGCATGCGACAAGCATAATACGGTTCTTATCCTTGACGAAATTCAGTCTGGATACGGAAGAAGTGGAAAATTCTTTGCACATCAATACAATGACATCAAGCCTGACATGATTACTGTAGCCAAAGGTATTGGCAATGGTTTCCCTATGGCCGGTGTATTGATTAGCCCAAAATTCGAAGCTATATACGGCCAATTGGGAACAACTTTCGGCGGAAACCATTTGGCTTGTGCTGCCGCAATTGCAGTTTTGGATGTTATGAAAGAAGAAAACCTTATCCAAAATGCAGCCCAAGTAGGTGAATTCCTTATTAATGAACTTAAGAAGTTTAAAGGAATCAAAGAAGTCCGCGGTAGAGGTTTGATGATTGGACTCGAATTTGAAGAGTCTATTAAAGAGCTTCGCCAAAAATTACTCTTCGAACAAAAGGTCTTCACAGGGGTAAGTGGAACTAATGTAATTCGCCTGCTTCCTCCTCTATGCTTAAAACAAGCAGAAGCCGAAGACTTCCTAACTAGACTTTCTAATATTTTGAAATAATCAGCCAGCAGGAACAAGGCTTAAAGTAAACTCTAAATTATATTGAGAATTACAATAAATAGCTAAAAGTCCATCAAAAAGGAGTTGTATCATTTGGATACAACTCCTTTTTTTATCACCAGACACCAATATTTTTGAGTAAAAATTTTTCTTTAAAACTTGAGTCATCATCAATACAAGAACAAAATCCAGTTAAAATATATTTAAGACAAAACAAGTCTATTTCCAAATAAAATTTTCTATTTCAAGCTATATAAACGCATCTACTTTGCACAAGTAAAAAATCAATACACTCCTAGATTCCAGTCATTTATAGTACTATTCCCTTCATAAAAAACATTTACACACATCTAAATAAACCCTTCTCAAC
>USQO01000029.1 GCA_900556845.1 uncultured Bacteroides sp.
TCGTCGGCAGCGTCAGATGTGTATAAGAGACAGTCCATATACAGACTAAAATAATTAAACTTATTAATACTCCGATTAGAATACCTGTGATTCCATAATAGTATCCTAAAATTATTGATAGGCCTAGATTAAGTGTTGCTTCTGCTATTGGTGCCCAAATATCTTGAAACATTCCATATGCAAAAATAAAAGTGTCAGCTGTTCTTGAAAGATTAATAAACGCTATAAATATTAAAACAAGGAATGCTTGCGATGGTAGGAGATATTCTTTTCCTACCCATAAGCTGATAAATGAATCACCTAAAATATAAATTCCGAAGCAAATAAAAGAGGCTATCCAGAATTTTAATGTGAATACTTCCCAGAAAACAGATTTTATATGTTCTTTATTACCTTCTGCTACTAAATTTCCAATTCCAGCTGCTATACTATTTAATAATGCATTAGTTAGTAGCGTTACTCCTGTAATAATTAGCATATAATTTCCATATATGGCAACTAATGTCAAAGACGAAAAAGCATAAATCACAAGAGGACTTGTTTGAGTAAGGACAAATGTTGCAAATTTGTGGAAAAATATTTGTTTAGTTTTGGTAGATATTTCTGGATATTTTTGTTGCAATATTTTTCCTTTAGATATTTGGGTATTTAACCATGGATATGTTTTTTTTACAGTGTAATCTATAGTATATGCAGTTATTATAGACATTAATATTTCTATAATCATCCACCATAGGTATCCATTGTTTAAATAATAGATAGCAGCGATTTGCAGGATTACTTTAATTATTTTTGTAATTTGGGTGCATTGTGTGATTTTATATTCCTTTTGGTCTGCTGATAGAATGATTTGGTTATAATTAACAAAATAACTCAATAAGGCAGCTACAGATAGAGATATAAAGGAACCAAATGTATACCATAAAGGAAGACTGGTTTTAGCGAATATTGATGGAAAAAAAAACATTAATATAATTCCTGCGCCTATGACTATATATGCTATTCTTCTATATAGCCATCCTTGTATGGAAATTATATCATTTATTACACTCTTATTATTTTCTAATAGTGGTTTATATAGACTGTAGGAAACTGCAGCACCAATTCCTAATTCTGCTAAATTTAAAAAATTAATAAGATTTTGTGCTGTTGTATTTAAACCTAATACTTCACTTCCTAAGTATTCAAGAAAGATCTTTCTTGAATAAAATTGTAGTATTAGATTTAACAAATAAAATAAAAGCGCTATTTGAGCATTTTTTATACTTTTACTTGTTCTTGTCTCTTTAGACATACAGAAAAATTAGTTTTTTTTGTCAATAACCTTATCAAACCATAAATTTAATCCACTCCAAACCACTACATCAATGATAAATACCAAAGTATTATTAATATCATAATGTACAGCCAACATTGTGAATATACAGAAACAAGCTGACATGATCTGGATTGTAACCAGAGCTTTACGAGGAGTAAATCCCATATCCAAAAATTTATGATGAATGTGATTTCTGTCAGGCATAAATAGTCCTTTACGCTGACGTGCTCTCTTCAATACAACACGTACCACATCCAGGCATGGTACCATCAGTACGCTAAATGCTGTAAGGATAGGAGAACCGGCGGCTTCCCACGGTGTATCGCCCCGATACATACAGTATTGGATGGCAAAGAAACTCAAGATATATCCCAGCGTCAAGCTTCCGGTATCGCCCATAAAAATTTTGCGTCCTCGGTCTGCATTGCCGAATACATTGTAGGCAAAGAACGGGATAATAACCCCTACACAGGCAAAAGCCAATAGCGCAAGTATCCATTCCTGATAATGAATAAAGATAACTCCAAAAACACTGAGAGCTACCATGCTTAGGCCGGATGCCAGCCCATCGATGCCGTCAATCAGGTTGATGGCATTGGTGATAAATACTACAAGAAGCATGGTGAGGGGAATGCCGATAAAGGAAGGAACCTCGTAAATACCAAAAAGGCCATAGAAGTTATTGATGTATAGGCCGGCAAGTGGAAATAAGGCAGCCGAAAGAATCTGTACCACAAATTTTTTGCGGTAACGTACACCAATCATGTCATCGGCAATACCGACAATGTAGAGTAGAGTAAGGCCTGCTATAAGAAACAGCAGTTCGGAAATCATGTTGAGACTGAGCTCGCCCAGATTCATTTGACCGGTAAGCAGGCGTGCTGCTGTATATGCGCATACAGTGAATACGATAACCGGAAAGAAAGTGACTCCTCCCAGTCGGGGGATGGGACGCTTATGTACCTTACGTTCATCGGGAACGTCGAAAAGGCGTTTGCGTAAAGAAATTATCAGAATGTTGGGAATAATGATGCGTCCCAACAGAATGGCGGTAATGAAACCTGCCGCAATGATGAGAATATTCTCCATATTTGGTTTAGTGTAAAAAAGTTATTTGTCTTGTTCGTTTATCCGTTCGCACCATGTATAGCTCACTTTCATGAGTGCAGTGGTACCACTTAACTCGATCGCTACATAGTGACGGTTGCCATAACGCAGGAACTTTCCGCTTACTCCATACAGTGGGCCTTCCTTAATGACACGTACCGGCTCTCCTTTTTTGGCCCGTAGTAATTCAGGGTCGATAAAACGTGTGCCCTCGATATCGGGGTCGGTAGCGCGGATGAAGTTCTGCATCTCCTTGTCGCTGATGGTGCAATATTCCTGGCCGTTTCGTTCCTTCTTGAGGAAATAGACCGGAAAGGGTATTTCGCGCTGAAACCGGCTGCACCAGTTCTTGTCGTAATGGCGATGGATGAAAATCAAATTGTGAATGGCGGGAACCTGAATGCGGTCGCACCGGCCGGGCTCGTGGGGATTCTCTTTCAGTTGGTAGGACATGGGGATGTAATACTCGATGTGATGCTCTTTAAGGTAGGCGGCTACCTGCATTTCTTTATTGTAAATGGTTTTAAGGGGCATCCATTCGGTTGCTGCATCCTCCCGTTTGTCCATGATTTTCTTTATTTAGTTAGTTATTGTTTGGGTTCAGGGTGTTCTCTCTTTCCCTTACACGCAGGTGTGTGTGCAAGGCAAAAAAGAACTCCATAAATACAACAGTTTTACAGAAAACTTCCGTCTAGGTTGCCCCACAGCTGCTTGTCTGTAACTTATTGTGTTACAAATATACGCTTTATTCTAGTATTTAAGGTGGAATTGGGTGTCAATAAAATAATTGGTTAACATTCTTTCACGCTTATTTTTTCTCGAAAAAGGGACGAGAGGGGACTGGAGCGGGCTTTAAGCTTGACCGTATGTGAGAAGTTTGTCATTAATAAGATGTAAGTTTATCACAAAAAACTACTTGTCAATGTATCCATTTACATTACAAGGTCGGGCAATAAATGCAGGTCGGAAGCCGTAGCGCCTTGTTCCAGCAAGGCCGGAGTGTCTGTTTCCAGAGTCTGCTGAAACTCGTCTTTACTCACAGCGTAAGCACGGTGGTAGTAGTTGATGGCTTCGGCCATACGTTTCTGTATCAGCAGGGCATGGCCCATATTCATGTAATCGGAAGCCAGCAATTTGCTTTCGTGGTCGAGGACTTTCCTGAAGTATTCTTCAGCCTTCTGGGGGTGTCCGGTCATGAAATAGCACCAGCCGATGGCACGGTGGGCATTGGACGGGGTTTTTCCAAGGAATTCTACTTTGAAATAGTATTTCAGGGCTTCCTGATAACAGCGAAGTGCTGCCAGGCAATGACCAGTCTGCAAGGCTGCGTTCAGATTGTCGGGGTTGGCTTCGGTTACTTTCCGGTAATATCCGAGGGCTTCTTCGTACTGATGCAGTTGCCGGTGGCACTGGGCTATGTGCAGATCGTTCCAGGTGTTGCTTCCGGGTTGTAGAAGCTCTGCTTTCTGATAAGCATGAAGCGCTTCTTTATAGTGACCTTGTTTCTGGTAGCAGAATCCCAGTTTCTGCAAGTACTCTGTTTTGGTATCGGCGCGACCGGCCAGCCGGGTGTAGAGTTCGGCTGCTTCGTCGTAGTAGCCTTTGCTGAACAGGAAGTGGGCAATGTGTTCCTGCAATTCCGGCTGTTGAAAAACCTTGTCAAGGCTGTGACGGCGCCAAAGGGCAAGGTCGTCCTTGAAAATGTCGTCCTGATAGCTTTTGAACTGCCAGAGCTTGTAGAAGCGGTAAAGGTCTTGCAGGTATTGGCGGCGGATGGAGTCGGGGGTAACCTGCTGGGGCTGGGAGTTATCAAGCTGTTCGCTGATTTCGTCCCAATTTCCTGCGGGAAGGATGGGTTTGCCTTCCTGCATGCCGCTTACTTGCTGCAAGGTGAGAAGCAGGGAGTAAAGGTCGGAATTACAGTACATGCCGCTGTTGTTGATAAGACGGAGAAACTGTCCTGCCTGAGGGTATTTGTGCAGTATGGAAGCTGTATCCGATTGCCGGGTGCTGAACGGGTAGAACCAGTGGGGAGCACGGCGGAAGAATGAATAACTCTTCAGGGTGGTGAAGGTATACATGTTGGTGTCGGCTCCTTCCTGTTGCATTTCGCCCAGCTCGCGCATTTTGTCGGTAAGCTTGTTCATCCGGCTTTTCCATTCCGGGTTTTCGTCGATATATTCCTCAAGTTCCTCCAGGCTGGTGATTTTTGTGTCTGGGTTATCCAGTTTGTAGCTCAGTAGGTCGGGGAAGATTTCCTGATGCATCCGGGTACTGATTTTTTCGGTTTCACGGCTCATGAGGAGCTGTAATTGCAGCTTGCCAAGCTGCTGGGCAAAGGTTTCATCGTCCAGCAAATCCTGTAGGGCCTCCTGGCAGGATGGGTGAAGCTTGAGGCGTTCTTCGTGATAGTATACGGCCAGGGCGATACCGGTAAGGGCGCGCTGGTTGATTTGTGCTTCTGCGCGGTAGTGGTAAAGCTCGGTAAGCAGACGGAATTTGTATGGATCGAAACAGACCTGCAAGGACTGGGCTATGGCGCTGGTCAGTACGGCAGTATCGTGTTCGGGAAGGGGGGTGTGTAATAGATTTTCGCACATAGTGTTATATGCGGGCTCACTCCAGTGCAGGCTGCACCATATTGCATAAAAGAGTTGGTCCAGCTGTTGCTCGTGTTCTTCGCGTACTACGCGGTTCTTGTCTTCGTTTCCTATAGGTCCCGTTATGTCGGGAATCAGTGCTTCTTTGCGAAGTTTTGCCTTCAAGTGCTCAAAAAGTTTGATGTAGTCTGGTTCCTCAGCAGGCATTTGTAACTGGCTCTGGATGCGGTTCCAAAAGTCTCCATAACCGTTTTTAGCTTCGTGGTAGAGGTAAAGCCGGTCAATGATTTCGGCTGCGGTGCGCTGTATGTTCAGCAAGATTCTGTCACGTTCTGGGTCGGCGGTTCCGGTGGCTGTATAGCTCAGCAGAGCATCGTAAGTCTGACTCAGATTATCTATTTGGGTCTGGAGGTTCCAGTCGGACAGGACGATTGCCTCCCGGCTTAAGCGTGAAAGAGTGTCTTTCAGGCGATATGCATACAGTTGTTTCAGAAGACGGGTGTGTTCTGATTTGTTAATGGTGCTCATTTGTGATTTGATTTTTGTTAAGGTGCAAAAATAAGCTATTTTTTGTATTTTTGCGCTATTCAACGAATAAAGTATACATGGATATTAAGGAATTGCAACGGGTATATGCGGCACATCCGAATGTGAGGGGATGGGCAGAGCTGATGAAAAAGAAAGAGGTGAAGACGGTTTTCTGGAGCGGACTGCATGCTTCGGCGGCTTCTCTTTTTGCTTCGGTGCTGGTGGCGCAGGAGAATGGAAGTTTTGTTTTTATACTGGACGATATGGAGGCGGCCGGCTATTTCTATCACGACTTGATGCAGGTGGGCAGTGGCAAGGTGCTGTTTTTCCCTTCTTCGTACCGTCGTGCCGTGAAATACGGACAGAAGGATGCTGCCAATGAAGTGCTGCGTACGGAGGTGCTGAGCTGCTTGCAAAAAGGAGAAAGGGTTACGGTGGTGACGTATCCGGAGGCATTGGCCGAACAGGTGGTTTCGTTGCAGGAAATGGACCGCAAGACGTTGATGCTGGAGGTCGGGCAGCAGATAGAAACGGACTTGGTGCTGCGCACATTGACGGAGTTTGGATTTGAGCGGGTGGATTATGTGTATGAGCCGGGGCAGTTTGCACTTCGGGGAAGTATTCTGGATATTTTTTCGTTCGCTTCGGAGTTTCCGTACCGTGTGGACTTTTTCGGAGAGGAAATAGACAGCATTCGCACGTTCGAGGTGGAATCACAGCTTTCGAAGGAGCGCCTGGAGCGGATTGCGGTGGTGCCGGAGCTGCATGCAACGGATGCGGATGCCGTGGATTTTCTGCATTTCCTGCCGGAGGACACAATTCTGGCTTTTCATGATTTGCTCTGGGTGAAGGACCGGATACAGGCGGTGCATGATGAAGCGATGGCCCCACAGGCGGTGGCTGTGCGTGCGGAGGAGCTGCGTGAGGAGATGGAGAATGTGCAGCAGGAAATCCGTTTGACGGATGGTGCGGATTTTATGCGTGAGGTGCTGGACTTCAGACGGGTGGAAATGGGGGTAAAACCTTCGGTGACACCGGATGCTTCGTTGATGTTCGGTACGGTGGCGCAACCGGTATTTCATAAGAACTTCGACCTGGTGGCAGGGGCGCTGACGGATTATCTGGAAAAGGGGTATACCTTATATATATGCTCGGACAGCGTGAAGCAGACGGACCGTCTGAAGGATATTTTTGAGGAAAGGGGAGATAAGGTGGTGTTTACACCGGTGGATAGAACGCTGCATGAGGGTTTTACGGATAATGCGTTGCGTTGCTGTGTGTTTACGGATCATCAGATTTTCGACCGTTTCCATAAGTATAGTCTGCGTAGTGACAAGGCACGCAGTGGTAAGGTGGCTTTGTCGCTAAAGGAGCTGAATATGTTTGAACCGGGGGACTATGTGGTGCATATTGACCATGGTATCGGCCGGTTTGCGGGTTTGGTGCGTATCCCGAACGGGGATACTACGCAGGAGGTGATCAAACTGGTGTATCAGAATGAGGATGTGGTGTTTGTTTCGATTCATTCGCTGCATAAGATTTCGAAATATAAAGGCAAGGACGGGGAACCGCCACGGATTAGTAAATTGGGTACGGGCGCCTGGGAGAAGATGAAGGAGCGTACAAAATCGAAGTTGAAGGATATTGCACGCGACTTGATTAAGCTGTATTCCAAACGGAAGCAGGAGAAGGGATTTTCTTACAGTCCGGACAGCTTCCTGCAGCATGAACTGGAGGCAAGCTTCTTGTACGAGGATACACCGGACCAGCTGAAGGCGACACAGGATGTGAAGCGGGATATGGAAAGTGACCGGCCAATGGACCGCCTGGTGTGTGGGGATGTAGGTTTCGGTAAGACGGAAGTGGCTATTCGCGCGGCATTCAAGGCGGTGGCCGACAATAAGCAGGTGGCAGTACTGGTTCCTACTACGGTATTGGCGTATCAGCATTATCAGACTTTCAAGAAACGTCTGCAGGGATTGCCTTGCAAGGTGGATTATCTGAGCCGTGCGCGTACGGCACGGGATACGAGCCGGATTTTGCGCGAGCTGGCCGAGGGGGAAGTGAATATTCTGATTGGTACGCATAAGATTATCGGCAAGACGGTGAAGTTTAAGGACTTGGGTCTGCTGATTATTGACGAGGAGCAGAAGTTTGGTGTGGGCGTGAAAGAGAAATTACGCCAACTGAAGGTGAACGTGGATACGCTTACCATGACGGCTACGCCGATTCCGCGCACACTGCAGTTCTCGCTGATTGGGGCACGCGACTTGTCGGTGATTCAGACACCGCCGCCTAACCGTTATCCGATTCAGACGGAGGTGCATACGTTCAACGAGGAAGTGATAGCGGAGGCTGTCAACTTTGAGATGAGCCGAAATGGCCAGGTGTATTTCGTGAATAACCGTATCCAGAATCTGGTGGAACTGAAGGCGATGATTCAGCGAAATATCCCGGATTGCCGGGTATGCATCGGACATGGACAGATGCAGCCGGAGGAGCTGGAAAAGGTGATTTTTGATTTTATGAACTACGACTATGATGTGCTGCTGGCTACGACGATTATCGAGAGTGGCATTGATATTCCGAATGCGAATACGATTATCATCAATCAGGCGCAGAACTTCGGCTTGAGCGACTTGCATCAGATGAGAGGTCGTGTGGGACGTGGCAACCGGAAGGCTTTCTGTTACTTGCTGGCGCCGCCGCTGGCTTCGCTTACGCCGGAGGCCAAGCGCAGGTTGCAGGCTATCGAGAATTTCAGTGACTTGGGCAGTGGCATTCACATTGCCATGCAGGACCTGGATATCCGGGGAGCCGGCAATATGCTGGGAGCCGAACAGAGCGGTTTTATTGCTGACCTGGGTTATGAGACGTATCAGAAAATCTTGAACGAGGCGGTGAGCGAGTTGAAGAATGAGGAGTTTGCCGACTTGTATGCCGAAGAGGTGAAAGCGGATGGCAGTAAGATTAGTGGAGAGGAGTTTGTGGACGAGTGTACGGTGGAGAGTGATCTGGAGTTACTGTTCCCGAATGAGTATATTCCGAGCAGCAGTGAGCGTATGCTTTTGTATCGGGAACTGGACGGACTGGAATTGGATAAGGATGTGGAGGCTTTCAGGGCCCGTTTGCTGGACCGCTTTGGCAAGTTGCCGCCTGAAACGGAGGAGTTGCTTTATATTGTACCGTTGCGCCGTATGGCGAAGAGGTTGGGCATAGAAAAGGCGGTGCTGAAGCAGGGACGGATGGTGCTGTTCTTTGTGAGCAACCTGGAGAGCCCGTACTATCAGAGTGAGGCTTTCGGAAAGGTTATTGACTATATGGCAAGGTATCCGCGCAACTGCAATTTGCGTGAGCAGAACGGGCGGCGCAGCATGGTGGTGAAGGATGTGGCATGTGTGGAAACGTCGGTGAAGATTTTGCAGGAAATCGTGGGCATGCAGTGATTCGCTTATTGATTTTTTGAAAGAAAAGCTTATATTTGCGTATACGTGAAAAGATTTTTAATACAAGGAGGTTTAATATGACATTGATAGATGGAAAGGCTGTTGCCGAGCAGATTAAACAGGAAATAGCTGCGGAAGTACAGCAGATTGTGGCAAGTGGCGGCAAACGTCCGCATCTGGCTGCCATACTGGTGGGGCATGACGGAGGTAGTGAAACCTATGTGGCTGCTAAAGTGAAGGCTTGTGAGGTTTGTGGCTTTACCTCTACTTTGATTCGCTATGAAGCGGATGTGACGGAGGAAGAACTGCTGGCCAAGGTGCACGAATTGAATGAAGATCCGGATGTGGACGGGTTTATCGTACAGTTACCGCTGCCGAAGCATATTTCGGAGCAGAAGGTGACGGAGGCTATCGACTACAGAAAGGATGTGGATGGTTTTCATCCTATCAATGTGGGACGTCTGTCTATCGGCTTGCCATGTTATATTTCGGCAACGCCAAATGGTATCCTGGAGTTGCTGAAGCGTTATAATATCGAGACGAGCGGCAAGAAGTGCGTGGTATTGGGCCGTAGTAACATTGTGGGTAAGCCGATGGCAATGCTGATGATGCAGAAGGCGTATCCGGGGGATGCTACGGTGACGGTGTGCCACAGCCGGAGCAAGAATCTGGTGGAAGAGTGCCGTGAGGCGGATATTATTATTGCGGCGCTGGGACAGCCTAATTTCGTGAAAGCGGATATGGTGAAGGAAGGAGCCGTAGTAATTGATGTGGGTACCACCCGTGTGCCGGATGCTTCGAAAAAATCGGGATTCAAACTGACGGGTGACGTGAAGTTTGATGAGGTGGCTCCGAAGTGTTCGTATATTACACCTGTGCCGGGCGGTGTGGGACCAATGACAATCGTATCGTTGATGCGGAATACGCTGTTGGCTGGTAAAAAGGCTGTGTATTAGGATTTTAATACTCCGGATAGACTGACTTTTGTAGAGGGGACTATCCGGAGTGAAATAAAAAATGACAATATTTTTGCAAAAAGTTGCTCGGATATTTGGATAATTCAAAAAAAAACTGCAACTTTGCACTCGCTTTCGGAAAGGAAGTGAAAACAAATAAAATGGTGGCTGTAGTTCAGTTGGTTAGAGCGTCAGATTGTGGTTCTGAATGTCGTGGGTTCGAGTCCCATCTGCCACCCCAAATATGGTGACTATAGTTCAGTCGGTTAGAGCGTCAGATTGTGGTTCTGAATGTCGTGGGTTCGAGTCCCACTAGTCACCCTCTTTAGTTGAGGTATGAAATCCTGCAAGGCTTTGCTTTGCAGGATTTTTTTTGTGAACTACTTTGAATATTGATTGTTTTTTTATAATATAATCCATATATTTGCAAAAATAGTATAATTTAGAAATGAAATTGCGAACGATAACTAAAATAGGAGCTTTGGTCTCTGTTGTTCTTTTTTGCATAGGCGTAGCTTACTATAGTTTTATGCGCTTGTCGGAGGTGGAAAAAGGAGAACATGTAAATTTGTATGCAATGGTTCCGGATGACTGTACTGCTGTACTGGAATCCAGCAATATAAATTATTTTTTTAATGAAATAAGTCAGGTGGCATATGCAGACCGTTTTGATTCGTTAAAGGTACCGGGGCTGGTGAATACGGTCTTGAAGGAGATGGTTGCTTATGCTGAGGATAATGAGCATGGATTGAGTCGTGGATTGAGTTATATGCTGGTGAGTTTTCATGAACCTGTTTCGGAAATGAATCAGGTGGTTTATTTTAAAGTGAACCGTGAAGACAGGCTGTTGATGCGGAAGTTGCTTTATGCAAAGACCGGAGTGGCGTTTGATCCTAAGGTTGAAATGTATCGTGGCAAAGAAATATTTATTTACCCGGTTGGAGGAAATCAGTTTGTGGCATCGTTTGCCGGTCCGGGCTTTTTTGCGGTAAGCGTACATAAGCGCTTGATTGAAAAAGTAATTGATGCCATGAAGGATGGGCATTCGCTGCTGGACAGTCCTTCGTTTGACTATAAGATTGTGGAGAAAAAGAAAACTGCAAATTTCTTTATGGGGCTTACGGCACATACGGCTTCTATGCCTTTTTTGGAGAAGGAAAAACATGAACATTGCTGGAGTGAATTCGATTTTTATATGAATTCGGAGGTGTTTTACTTGAGTGGTGCCATGCATGCGCCCGACTCGTGCAAGAGTGAGGTTCTGGAGCGTCTTTATGCAATGCCTGTGTGTTATGAAAAGGATAGTCTGCTGATGGTTTCGGGAGAACAGAAGGTGGATTCTTGTATCACGGATTTTACGCTGGGTACAGATTCTTCTTTGTTTGCTGAGTGTGTAAAAGGAATGTCCAGGGATGCGGCATTTATGATAGTGGCAGATATGGATAAGGTGGCACGTGAGCCACAGCGTTATGCTGCTTATTTACCACGATTTATTCGTGAAAATATGCGTCTGTTCCGTTCGTTTATCATGTCTGTCCAGTTGAAGCCTGTAGACGGGAAAATATCACATATCTTTATTTTTACCTATAAGAAATAAGAATTTATCTGAGGCGGTTGGCCTGAAAGTGTGGGCTTGCCTTAAAGCGGAAGTAGAATAGAGATACTACCGTGAGCAGGGCACCAAAAAGATAGGCGGTACGGAAAGTGGAGATTTCGGATATGTATCCGCCGGTAAGCATGCCTATCCCGATACCTATGTCCCAGGAGGTAAGGTAGGTGCTGGTGGCCGTGCCTCGCTGATTGTTGGGGGCAAGATTGACAAAGAGGGTGTTGTAGGCGGGAAACATGGTTCCGAAACCGATGCCCAGCAATAACGCTATCAGGAAAAACAGATATGTAGTTATGGTAAGGCTCCAGGAGGTGAGCCATCCGCATGCGCTAAGGCAGAAGTAGCAGATGCACACCAGATAAAGGCCGTAGCGGATGGTTTCTGTAATGTGGCCTTTGTCTACCATACGTCCGCTGAAAAGCCGGCTTACTGCCATCCCGATGGCCATGAGGGTGAAAAAGAATCCGGTTTCTGCTGTAATTCCTATCTGACGGGCGTACATGGCTACGTAGTTGGTGGTCATGCCGTAGGGAATGGAGAGAAGCAGCAGGCTGAAGCCGGCTGGCAGTCCTTTGAGAAGAATGAAGCGGTCCAGCGAGATGGGTTCACGGCGCACTGGGGCTTTGTAGGGTGTCTTGACGAGCAGGGCTGCGATGAGGCCTAGTATGCCTGCTCCCAGCGCATACGCAAAGATGACGGTGTAGGATACGCCGCCATTATGCAGAAATAATCCGAACATGGGGCCTACAGACATAGCGGTGTTGTTGGTCAGGCCATAATATCCCAAGCCTTCTCCACGTCGGGAAGAAGGCATAATATCAATTACAATTGTATTTCCACCGACTGTTACCATGCCGAATGCGAGGCCATGGACGATGCGTAGCAGGATGAAGAAACTTAATAATCCGGCTACCATGTATCCGGCAAAAATGGCGGTAAACACGGTGTAGGCTACAAGGTATAGCGGTTTCCGGGCAAAAGTGTCGAGCAGGTAGCCTGAGAACGGGCGTACGCATAAGGCGGCTATGGTATAACAGGATAGAACAATGCCGATAGTGGTGTGGCCGACCTGAAACTCTTCGGACAAGTAGAAGGGCAGTACGGGGATGAGCAGCCAGAATCCGAAGTACAGTAGAAAGTTGGCTGCCAGGATGCAGCAGTAGCTGGGGGTGATAAGACGGTCTTTTGCCATGTTGGAACACTTGAATGGTAAAAAAGCTGTCTTAACGCGAGCCGGGCAGGCTTCGATAAGACAGCTTGTTGAATTAATTATGTTATAAAAGGGGATTTCCTTTGTGGACTTAGTTGGCCGATTCGAATTCTTTCAGGAAGCGGGTGTCGTTTTCTGAGAAGAGGCGAAGGTCTTTAACCTGGTATTTGAGGTTGGTGATTCGTTCAACTCCCATCCCCAAAGCGTAACCGCTGTAGACTTTGCTGTCGATGCCGTTTGCTTCGAGTACGTTCGGGTCTACCATACCGCATCCCAAAATTTCTACCCAGCCAGTGTGCTTGCAGAACGGACAGCCTTTACCACCGCAGATGTTACAGCTGATGTCCATCTCGGCACTGGGTTCTGTGAATGGGAAGTATGACGGGCGCAGACGGATTTTGGTTTCAGGACCAAACATTTCCTTGGCGAAAAGCAACAGGACTTGTTTCAGGTCGGTAAATGATACATTCTTGTCTATGTAAAGTGCTTCTACCTGATGGAAGAAACAGTGTGCACGGTAGCTGATGGCTTCGTTACGGTATACACGTCCCGGACAGATGACGCGGATAGGGGGCTGTGCAACTTCCATGACACGGCTCTGTACGGATGATGTGTGGGTACGGAGAATAATATCAGGGTGTGCTTCGATGAAGAAGGTATCCTGCATGTCGCGTGCCGGATGGTCTTCGGCAAAGTTCATAGAAGAAAATACGTGCCAGTCGTCTTCAACTTCCGGTCCGTCGGCGATGCTGAAGCCCAGACGGCTGAATATATCGATGATTTCACTCTTTACAATACTTAATGGATGACGGGTACCCAGCTTGATGGGATAAGCGGTACGGGTAAGGTCCATTTCGGCTGCACCGTTATCCTGGTTTTCGAAGGCTTCTTTTAAAGAGGCGATACGTTCCTGGGCAAGGTTTTTCAGCTCGTTGAGTTTCATACCGACTTCTTTCTTCTGTTCAGCCGGTACATTACGGAAATCGGCCATCAGGGCATTGACGGCACCTTTTTTACTCAGGTATTTGATGCGGAGAGCTTCCAGCTCTTCTGCGCTGGCTGCCTGTAATCCGTTTATTTCCTGCAGCAATGCTTCTATTTTTGCTAACATATAATGTACGTTTTGTTTTTAATTGTCTGCAAAGTTAAGAATTAAAAATAAAAATCTTTTATTTTCAAAGATATTTTAGAGATTTGGGGTGTTAATTCTGTATTCCGGATGTAGGGAGTACGGAAAAAATCCCTACTTTTGTACACGTTTTTTGTGAAATGAAATGAAAAAGTTTGTTGTTGCGTGTGTGATGCTCCTTTTGATGGTAGCATGTAACAGTGGAGCCGGACAAAAGGGTGAAGCGACAGTGGGTGTAGAGGTGATGGATTCGGCGGCATTGGAGGTAGATTCTATTTGCGAGGCTCCGGATGCAGAGGAAATAATTCCTGCTACTGCAGATGAAAGCTTTGCTGATTTTTTCTATAATTTTGCTTCGGATGCTGATTTTCAGCAGAAGCGTATTCTTTTTCCATTGTCTTATTATAAGGAAACGAAAGTATTCCGTATTCAGAAAGACGGGTGGAAGTACGATCCGCTGTTCAGTAAAGAGGGAATTTATACGCTTCTTTTTGACAAGGAGGAAGATATGGAGCTGGAAAAAGATACCAGCCTGCATAGTGTACGGGTGGAGTGGCTTTATCTGAAAGAGAAGAAAATGAAGCGTTATTATTTTGAGCGGAAGCGGGATGCATGGTTTCTGGAAGCTATGAATTTGTCTGATTTACCTTCGTCTAAAGAGAAGGATAAAGAAGATTTTTTTGATTTCTTTTATCGTTTTGCCAATGATTCGACCTTTCAAAAAGAAAGGCTGGCGCGTCCGCTGTATTTTGTGACGGCTGACCCTGAAGATGAATTTCAAATATTGGAAACGGTGCTGGAGGAGGGGCAGTGGTTTGCTTTTCAGCCTCCGATGCCGAAAATTCGCATTGCCAATATAAATTATGGACAGAATGAAAACTTGGATTCGTCTACCAAAGTGATGGAATTCAAGGGATTTGGGAATGGATTTAGCAATACTTTGTATTTTGAACGTCGGAGGGGAATCTGGAAACTGGTGCGTTTTGAAGATTTAAGTGACTGATTTATGAAAGAGATTGTGAATTGCCCGATGGTGGAAAAGAATACTTTTGGCATGGATGTCAAAGCCGACCGTTGGATAGAATACAGCTCGCGGGAAGAACTCTGCGAGCTTTTGTTGCATAAAGATAGATGGGAGCTCCCGTTGCTGCATATAGGTGCCGGAAGTAATCTGCTGTTTTCGGGTGACTTCAAGGGTACGGTGCTACACTCGGGTATCAAGGGGATTGAGGTGACTGCTGAGGATGAATCGTATGTATGGGTACGTGTAGGTGCCGGAGTTGTATGGGATGATTTCGTAGCCTATGCTGTAGAGCATGAATGGTATGGTGCTGAGAATTTGTCGTACATTCCCGGTGAAGTGGGGGCTTCGGCGGTACAGAATATCGGTGCATATGGAGTTGAGGCCAAGGATTTGATTGATACCGTGGAAACGGTGGAGATTGCAACAGCCAAAGTGAGGATGTTCTGTAATGACGAGTGTGGATATGCTTACCGGGAGAGTGTGTTTAAGAAGGATTTGAAGGGTAAGTTTGCGGTGACATATGTTACGTATAAACTGAGTAAGCGTCCTGTTTTTAATTTGGAATATGGCAATATTCGCGCCAGATTGGAGAAGGCGGGCAAAGAACTTTCGCTTCGCTTGGTGCGTGATGTGATTATTGAGGTGCGTAAGGAAAAATTGCCTGATCCGGAAGTGCAGGGGAATGCGGGGAGTTTTTTTATGAATCCGGTTATTGCAAAAGAGCAGTATCAGGAACTGTTGGTGAAGTACCCTGATATGCCTCATTATGTAGTTGATGAAAATCGGGTAAAAGTTCCTGCCGGTTGGCTCATTGAACGGAGTGGCTGGAAAGGAAAGGCGTTGGGCCGTGCTGCGGTACACGACAGGCAGGCTTTGGTGCTAGTGAATTTAGGGGGAGCTTCGGGATACGAGGTGATGAATCTGGCTGAAGCAGTGGTGAATACTGTCAGAGAACTGTTTGGTATCGAACTGCACCCGGAGGTGAATTTTATTTAGTATGCATATTTATATATAAGGCTAGCATGGGAAGAGTTGTAGTGCTTGGGAGTGGTACTTCTACCGGGGTTCCGCAGATAGGATGTACGTGTGAGGTCTGCACTAGTGAAGATAACCGTGACCGCAGGTTGCGTTGTTCGGCACTGGTGGAAGTAGATGGCGTACGTTTGCTGATAGATTGCGGTCCGGACTTCAGGGAGCAGATGGTCCGGCTGGATGATTTTGCTCCAATTGACGGAGTGTTAATATCGCATGAGCATTATGACCATGTAGGTGGACTGGATGATTTACGTCCGTTTTGTGCGTTTAGAGATATTCCTGTCTTTGCTGAAAGAGCAACGTGTCATAAATTGATGCAGCGTATGCCGTATTGTTTTGTCGAACACCCTTATCCTGGAGTACCTCGCATTCCGCTGGTGCCTATTGAGCCGGGAAAGGTTTTCTGTGTGGAGAATGCAGCTGGTAAAGTGGTAGAGGTATTGCCTTTGCGGGTGATGCATGGGGAGTTGCCGATCTTGGGTTTCAGAATTGGCAAGATTGCCTGGATAACAGATATGACAGAAATGAGGGAGGAAACGTATGGAATGTTACAAGGTGTGGAGATACTGTTCATGAATGCTTTGCGTATAGAGCCGCATAGGACGCATCAGAATCTGGAGCAGGCACTGGAACGTGTGGGATGTATCGGGGCCGCACAAACTTATTTAATACACATGAGCCATCAGATGGGGCTACATGCCCAGGTGGACGCAGCCCTGCCAAAAGGAATAAAGCTGGCATATGATGGTTTGCAAGTGGTGTTTTAATTTAGTCTGCAATTGTCTTGAGAGATGCTTTGCATATACCTTTTAATCCACATGTATCGCAATGAGGTGAACGGGCTGTACATACATAGCGTCCGTGAAGTATGAGCCAATGATGGGCGGTTGGGATAATGGTTTCGGGAAAGTATTTCATCAGGTGTTTTTCGGTTGCAAGAGGAGTGGTGCAGCTCTTTGGAACAAGACCGATGCGGTGACTGACGCGGAATACATGTGTATCAACAGCCATGGCGGCTTTGTTGAACAGTACGCTCTGGATGACGTTGGCTGTTTTCCGCCCTACCCCCGGAAGGCGGGTAAGCTCTTCAAGTGTGTCGGGTATGATGCCATGAAACTCTTCGGCGAGCATGCGGGCCATTCCTGCCAGATGGCGTGCCTTGTTGTTGGGATAGCTGACGCTCTTGATATACTCATAAAGGGTTTCTGGACTGGCGGCTGCCATGGCTTCGGCTGTGGGATAGTCGTGAAAAAGGGCCGGAGTTATCTGATTGACACGCTTATCGGTACATTGAGCACTGAGGATTACTGCTACCAGCAATTCGAACGGAGTAGTGTAGTGTAACTCGGTTTCGGCTACAGGCATAGTGGCCTGAAAGTATTCGATGACTTTTTGGTAAAGTTCTTTCTTAGTCATGAAGTCTTATGGTTTTGAATGGTTTATTTATACAAATATAGTATAAATAGTTGATTTTCTGTTCAGATATAAAGATTTTAGAAACCTTTAATGCTTCTTTTTCTTGGAAAAAGAAAAGAATGATTACTTTTAAACTTAATTTGCACGTATTGAGGGTGCGTTAATGATTTTATATGATGAAAATTATTTTGGCAACATTGTTGCTGCTTGGGTTTGCTGTGGGTGACTGTATGGCGGAGTGTTTGAAAACGGATACTGTTCCTGCTGTAAAAGAAAAAGTGAAGGAGGATAGAAACTTTCATTATAATATTTTGGGTGGTCCCAGCTTTTCGCCCGACTTCGGTTTGCTGCTAGGAGGTAGTGCGCTGATGACGTTCAGGATGAATCCTTCGGACATTGAGCAGAAGCGGTCGGTTGTACCGGTTGCTATCGCATTTATGTTTAATGGAGGATTAAATCTTATTTCGAAGCCTCAACTGTTCTTTGGCAAAGATAATTTCCGAATTTTCGGTCAGTTTTCTTATAAAAATACCATGGATAACTTTTATGGCATAGGGTATGATACGAATCATAATTATGTGAGGAGTGATACGACCAGCCAGTATCGTTATAGTGGTATACAGGTGAATCCCTGGTTTTTATTCCGGCTTGGAGAATCGAATTGGTTTGGCGGTGTGCAGGTAGACTTGACATATGATAAAATGAAAGAGCCTGCCAAGCATTTGCAGTCACAACCGGATTATGTGGCTGGGGGAGGTACTGCTGATGGTTTCAGTAATTTTAGTTCGGGACTGGGCTTCTTGCTGACGTATGATAGCAGGGATGTACCTGCAAATGCGTATAAGGGTCTTTACTTTGATTTCAGGGGAGTGATGTACCAGAAATTTTTGGGTGGAGATGATAATTTCTATCGCCTGGAACTGGATTACCGCCAATATAAGAGTGTAGGAAACAGAAGGGTATTGGCCTGGACGGTACAGACAAAAAATGTATTTGGAGATGTACCGATTAACAAGTATGTGCTGAGCGGTACCCCTTTTGACTTGCGAGGGTATTATATGGGGCAATACCGGGACAAGACATCGCATGTATTGCTGGCCGAATACCGGCATATGTTTAATACCGACAAAAGTAACTGGTTTAAAAAGATGCTGCATCATCTGGGGGTTGTTGCCTGGGGAGGATGTGGATTTATGGGACCGAATCCGGTAAAAGTGGAGGGGGTATTGCCTAATGCAGGAGTGGGACTGCGTATAGAAGTGCAACCTCGTATGAATGTCCGACTGGATTTCGGCCGGAATTTTGTAGACAGACAAAACTTGTTTTATTTTAATATGACAGAAGCTTTCTAAAAAATGGAAACGTTAAAAAAGGAATATATATTACTGGCTGTAGATGCAGCAATGGCTGCTGGAAAGAAAATAATGGAAGTGTATGAGGATCCGAATGCTGATTTTGAGGTGGAACGGAAGGCGGATAATTCTCCGCTGACAATTGCTGACCGGAAAGCGCATGAGGTGATTGCGGCTATGCTGTCTGAAACTCCTTTTCCGTTGTTGAGTGAAGAAGGTAAGCATTTGCCATATGCGCAGCGTGCCGACTGGAAGCAGCTCTGGATTGTTGACCCCTTGGATGGTACCAAGGAGTTTATCAAGAAGAATGGTGAGTTTACCGTGAATATAGCATTGGTGGAAAACGGTGTGCCTATGCTGGGAGTGATTTACTTGCCGGTTAAACAAACTTTGTACTGGGGATGCTATGGCATGGGGGCTTTTCGCTTGACCGGTATTTCGGAACGCGGAATGTTGACGTTGGAGGAACTGGAAGCGAAGGCTGACCGGTTGCCTCAGGAGCGTATGCACGATGCTGATACGCTGGTGGTTGTCGCTTCACGTTCGCATCTTTCACCCGAAACAGAAGCTTATATCAATGACTTGCGGAAACAGTACAAGCAGGTGGAGTGTGTATCGAGCGGCAGTTCAATTAAAATATGCAGAATCGCAGAGGGCACTGCCGATGTTTATCCGCGTTTTGCGCCTACTATGGAATGGGATACAGCGGCCGGTCATGCTATCGTACGTGCTGCCGGAAAGGAAATGGTGTGTGCCGACCGTCCGCATGTACCGCTGATTTATAATAAGGAAGATTTGTTGAATCCCTGGTTTATAGTGCGCTGACGGATATGACCTTTGATGTTGCTGTAGTATTGGTAGCACTGGTGGTGATGCTGGTGCTTCTGATTATGGACAAGATGCGGCCGGGGATGATTCTTTTTTCCGTTATCGTTGTCTTTCTATGTACGGGAATCCTGACTCCGAAAGAAATGCTGGAAGGATTCAGTAACAAGGGGATGATAACGGTGGCTTTGCTGTTTTTGGTGAGCGAGGGAGTGCGGCAGAGTGGAGCACTTACCCAACTGATTAAGAAGATGCTTCCGCAAGGGAAGACTACGGTATTTAAGGCACAGGTACGTATGCTGCCGGTGGTGGCATTTATATCGGCTTTCCTTAATAATACTCCTGTAGTGGTTATTTTTGCCCCTATCATCAAGCGCTGGGCTAATTATGTGAAAATCCCGGCTACTTATTTCCTGATTCCGCTTTCGTATGTAACGATTCTGGGAGGTATTTGTACGCTGATAGGTACTTCTACCAATCTGGTAGTACATAGTATGATACAGGATGCCGGAATGAAGGGTTTCGGCATGTTCGAATTGGGGAAAGTGGGTATCTTCATCGCATTGGCCGGAATTATATATTTGTTGGCTTTCTCAAAATTTCTTTTGCCTGAGCAGCGTCCTGATGTTCCGGGGAGTGAAGAAGAAGGTGGGCTGTTGCACCCGGTTGAGGCTGTTATTGGTGCACGTTTCCCGGGTATTAATAAAAAAGTAAGCGATTTTGACTTTATGCGCCATTATGGAGCTGAGGTGGTTGAGTTGCGACGTATGGGACAGACGTATACTGACTTATCTTCTTTGCGTTTCAGAGAAAATGATATGCTGGTGTTGCAGGCAGACGACAGTTTTATTCAGACTTGGGGAGATTCTTCTGTATTTATCATGCTGGCAAACGGAAAAGACCGTGAACCGGCTGGAAAGAAAAAACGCTGGCTGGCTCTCATTCTGCTGGTGATTATGATTGCGGGAGCAACAATCGGTGAACTGCCACAAGTGCAGGGTATGCTTCCTGAAGGTATGAAGCTGGATATGTTTTTCTTTGTTTCGGTAACGACTGTCATCATGGCATGGACGAAAATTTTCCCTCCACGGAAGTATACGAAATACATATCTTGGGATGTACTGATTACCATTGCCTGTGCTTTTGCCATCAGTAAGGCGATGGTCAATTCGGGGGTGGCTGATCTGATAGCCGAATACATAATCGGACTAAGTCGGAACTATGGGCCGTATGTACTGCTGGCTGCCATGTTTATTATAACCAATCTGTTTACGGAACTGATTACTAATAATGCGGCTGCGGCTTTGTCGTTTCCGCTGGCTTTGTCGCTTTCACAGCAGTTGGGAGTCAACCCGATGCCTTTCTTTGTGGTTATCTGTATGGCGGCATCGGCCAGTTTTTCGACTCCTATCGGTTATCAGACCAATCTGATTGTACAGGGTATCGGTAATTATAAGTTTACGGACTTTGTACGTGTGGGACTTCCGCTGAATATCATTGCTTTTTTGATTTCTGTTTTTCTTGTTCCACAGATATGGCCATTTTCTTAAGAAAGAGTAATTTGATTATAAAATAAACATATAATCTGTCTCTTATACACATCTGACGCTGCCGACGATAAG
>USQO01000030.1 GCA_900556845.1 uncultured Bacteroides sp.
GCAGCGTCAGATGTGTATAAGAGACAGGGAGCATGGTTCTTCTCTTTATCCGTGTTTTACTCTATCGTGTTCTTCTGCTCGTTTTGCCGAATTCCAGCTACTCAGGTCTCCTGTCAGATAGCCGGTGATACGTCGCATGCGCAAGATATTTTCACTTCGGCAAACCGGACATTTATCGTATATAATACCTTTATAACCACAATTGTTACAAGTATCAACCGGATGATTGATAGAACCGTATCCGATACCTTCATCGTGCATCACTTTTACGATTTTGGCAATTGCCCGGATGTTTTTCTGTGCTTCACCATCCAGTTCTACGTATGTGATATGGCCTCCCAGCGTGATAGCATGGAAAGGAGCCTCGCATTTAATTTTTTCTACGATACTGATAGGCTCTTTCACATCGACATGGAATGAGTTGACGTAATAATCACGGTCGTTCACACCTTCTATGATGCCATATTTCCTTTTATCCAGTTTGGTAAATCTTCCAGCCAGGCCTTCTGCAGGAGTTGCCAATACAGAATAATTCAGGTGGTATTTCTGTTTAAATTCGTTGGCTATCTTATTTATTTCCATTACAGCATCATACAGTGTTTCCCATGATTTTTTGCTGTGGCCGTGTCCTTTACCGTAAAGAGCTACCATAGCATTGTGTCCGCCCAGGAAGCCGATACCCAATGTACCTTGATTCAGGACATCGCCGACTTCTTCATTAGGTTCCAGAGCTGCACCCCCTTTCCAGACATTATTGCTCATCATGAATGGGAACTGGCGGGCCAGCGCAGTACGTTGGTATTGATATCTGGCATAAAGTTGTTCACCGATGAATTCAGCCATGCTGCGTACCGATTCCAGAAAGTAAGCTTTTGCCTTGCTTTCAATGTCGGCAATATTCTGCTTGTCCTCAGCCATACTTTCTGCCTTGATTTTGGCTTCGATTGCCAGACGGGGCAGGTTCATGGTAGTAAACGAAAGATTACCTCTACCCAGACAAGTCTTTTCACCGTTTACATTTTCGAAAACACGGGTTCTGCATCCCATTGTTGCCAGCTCATAGCGGTAGCGTTTAGGATCATCCGCTTTCCATTTTTCGTTCTGGTTAAACGGTGTATCCAGGAACATGAAGTTTGGGAACAGTGCCTTGGCAGTGGTGCGGCATGCCTGTAAGAATAAGTCAAAGTTGGGTGCTTCGAATTCAATCTTCCCTTCTACAGCTCCCTGAAAGTCGGCCATTGCTTTGGCATAATCAGCATCCGAGTAGCTGACTCCATCTTTAACCTTGAAAATCTGGATAGGAAATACAGGTACTTCTCCTCTGGTTCCCAATCCCTCTACAGTAGCCTTTAATAGCTCCTCAATGACCATTCTTCCCTCGGCCGATGTATCAGTACCATAGTTGATAGAGCTGAACACCACCTGGTTACCACCTCTGGAGTGCATCGTATTGAGGTTATGGATGAATCCCTCCATTGCCTGATGCGTATCACGGCGGGTCATTTCAAAAACCTTATCCAGAATCCGGTCGATTTGCTCTACGGTAAAACGCATACCTTTTTCTTCCAGTAAGTCGGCTAGTTGCTTTTTCTCCGTTTCAGAAGGCAGGATGGATGACAGGCAAGGACGTATCCATTCCAAAAGTTGTGCTTCATTAACTCCGGCAATATTAGGATGTTCTATTTCCATCACGAAAGCAAGGTGAGCAGCCAGCAGTTTTTGGAAACTTTTTAAGACCCCCTTCGCCATGAAAAAGTCGAAAGCCGGGATAGCCTGACCTCCGTGCTGTTCATTCTGGTTTGTCTGGAAGATAATGGTAGCCAGTGTTGCATAGCTTTGTATCGACTGTGGAGTACGTATACTTCCATTTTTAGTACGGAAACCTCTTTCGAACAAATCATCCAAGTCATACTGTATACATGTCGTAGTTTTTGTCGGATAGTAATCCAAGTCATGTATATGTATATCCCCCATCTGGTGAGCTTCGGCGAATTTTCTTGGAAGCAGATATTTGAATGTATAATCCTTGGTCGTTTCCGAAGCAAAAGTCATCATCTGTCCGGCAGGAGTGTGGCTCGACATGTTGGCATTGCTCAAGTTGATGTCATTTTTGTCAATAGCCACAATGCCATCCATGATATGCTTCATCTTTGTCTTGCGGTCACGTTCCACATTACGCCACTGGCGGTAGATGATGTATTTTTTAGCCACTTCGGGGCGCACTTTCATCAGTTCATTTTCTACCAGATCTTGAATCTCTTCTACAGAAATCGTAGTCTTTTCAATCCGGTTTACTACCTGGGCAGTAATCTGGTTGATTATATCAGATTCATTCTCCAGTCCGGTAGCAGAAAAAGCTTTCCCTATTGCGTTCGAAATCTTTTGCATCGAGAAATTTTCCTGTTTTCCGTCACGTTTAATGATACAAATAGCAGCGTAGTCCATTCTTTCTGTTATTTAAATTAGTTTGAATTTCAATTGAAGCTTTTATATGGGAAGATACTTCCCAATCGGATGATGCAAATATAGCTCAAAAGGTTGATAAGAAAAAATGGGTATTGTTGATTGTTTTCTAAATTGGGAAACTTTTTAAAAAGAAAACCCGTCTACAAATACCTGTAGGGTATGTAAACGGGTAACTGTTATTTATAATGCTTTTTCTTTTTGGAAAATTCGAAAAATAATTGTATAAAGAAAATCCTATTATAGATTTACGGGCTTCAGTCCCATAGCCTGTGCTTTTTTCAGCATATATTCGAAGGCTGCATCATGCTCATTAGGAATAATTCCATCCAGAATAGCATCCTTGATTGCACTTTTCAGACTGCCGATTTCCTGGCAAGGCTGCAAGTCGAAAACATGCATGATTTCTGTTCCATCCACAGGTGGCTGAAAGTTACGTATTCTATCCTTTTCCTCCAAATCTTTTAACTTTTGTCTTACGAGTTTGAAGTTATCCAGGAACCGCTGTTTCTTAGCCTCATTCTTTGAAGTGATATCCGCTTCGCACAACATCATCAAATCATCGATGTCATCGCCCGCTTCAAAAAGCAACCGGCGGACAGCCGAGTCGGTCACCTCGTCATCGGCAATAACAATCGGACGCATGTGCAGTCCCACCAGCTTCTGGACATACTTCATTTTTTCATTCATCGGCAGTTTCATCTTTCTGAAGATATCCGGAATCATCTTTTCACCAATATAATTATGGTTATGGAATGTCCATCCGGCTTTCGGGTCCCAGCGTTTAGTACGCGGTTTGCCGATGTCGTGCAGCAGTGTAGCCCATCTCAGCCAAAGGTTGTCGGTTACTTTGGCAATATTGTCTACTACCTCCAGTGTATGATAGAAATTATCCTTATGCGCCTTTCCGTTTCGGGTTTCTACACCTTGCAAGGCTACCAGCTCAGGGAATATCAGCTCCAGCAGTCCGCAGCGGTCTAAGTCTACAAACCCTTTCGAAGGAATGGGCGACAGCAGAATCTTGTTCAACTCATCCGCAATTCTTTCGCGTGAGATAATCTTGATACGTTCCTTATTTCTGCTCAGCGCCTCAAAAGTTTCGTCTTCAATGTAAAAATTCAGCTGGGTCGCAAAACGGATGCATCGCATCATGCGCAGCGGGTCATCACTGAAGGTTACGTCCGGGTCGAGCGGTGTCCGTATCGTTCTTTGTTTTAAGTCTTCCAGCCCGTCAAACGGGTCTACCAGTTCCCCAAAGCGATTTTTGTTCAGGCACACAGCCAGCGCATTAATCGTAAAGTCACGTCGGTTCTGGTCATCTTCCAAAGTCCCGTTTTCCACGACAGGTTTCCGGCTGTCATGGCTGTACGACTCCTTTCTGGCTCCTACAAATTCCACCTCCGTATCGAAATACTTCACCTGCGCCGTACCGAAGTTTTTGAAGACCGAAACATGTGCCTTGCGTCCCAGCTTTTTTCCTAAAGCCTGAGCCATGTCGATACCACTTCCCACTACCACCACGTCAATATCCTTCGAGGGGCGGTTTAGGAAAATATCGCGCACATAGCCTCCCACCGCGTAGCATTCCAGGTTCAGTTCATCCGCTGTTTCCGATATCAGTTGGAATATTTTATGCGTAAAGTGTTCTTTCAGTTCCATATATTCATTCTTAAATGAGCTGCAAAATTACAAAAAAAAGGGCAGGCATACCGATAGTAAAACAATTAAATTGTATTTTTGTTGCTGTTTAAAATATTTAAATGCATGAAAAAGTTCGGTATAATAACATTGGCTTTGGCTTTTCTGCTGTCGGGATGCAGCAGTGACGATAAAAAGGCTGCAGCGTTATTGCAGCGTGCCGAAGCTTCATTTGCGGCAGGAAACTTCAATGATGCTAAGTTGCAGATAGACAGCATTCGCACCTTATATCCTAAGTCGTTCGAGGTGCGTAAAGCCGGTATCCGTCTGATGCAGCAGGTAGACTTGCAGGAACAGAAAAAAACATTGGCCTATCTTGACAGCATGATGCAGGTAAAAATAGCCTCTCTCGACTCTATTAAAGGCCGCTTTGTTCTCGAAAAAGACACAGCTTATCAGGAGATAGGAAACTACTTCTATCCTACACAGGTTGTGGAAAAGAATATAGGCCGTTCCTTTTTGCGTGCTCAGGTGAGCGAACTTGGAGAAATGTCGCTTACTTCCATTTATTGCGCAGGCGGCAGTTTGCATCACACAGCTGTAAAAGTAAGTGCCGGCGAAGTGTTTGCCGAAACCCAGCCTTCAAAAGACAGTTACGAAACCACAGATTTAGGTCGTCCGGTAGAGAAAGCCGACTATAAAGTGGGAGTAGACGACGGAGGAGTAGCCGCTTTCCTGGTAGCCAACAAAGACAAGAAAAACATCCGTCTGGAGTTTTTGGGCGACCGTAATTACAAGACCGTAATGCACCCCAACGATGTGAAGGCTGTAGTAGCCCTTACCGATCTGGCCCGTGTCCTGTCTGCTATCGAAGAAATCAAGAAGGAGCAGAAAGAAGCCAATCTGAAAATAAAATTCGTTACCCGCAAGATGGAAGAGAGCCAGGCGAGTGCAACGGAATAAAGGATATTGTCTGTAAATACAGCCGACATTTAGAGCTGCGTTAATCCTGATAAAAAGGTTGACGCAGCTCTTTTTGTAAGAAAAGGCAGATAAATCTTTTGAATCGTAAAAAAATCCATCTATATACTTTTTTCATACATGTTCCAATTCGGATAAAAGTACTTCTTTTGCAGTACATAAATGCTACCTTTACTCTGGGCATTGAAACAATAAAAAGATATACGTATATGAATATGAAGAAAATAAGTCTGTTTACAAGTTTATTCTTATCCTGCTGTATGGCCTTTTCTCAATCGGCCGTACTCGATTTGTCCGGGACCTGGCGGTTTCAGACCGATTTGACGGGTTTTGGCAAAACTCCAGGCTCTGAGCTCTTTCGTACTAAATTAGTTGAGTCCATCCAATTGCCGGGAAGCACCGACGAAGCCGGAGTCGGTATCAAAGTGAATACCCGTTATGTAGATCGTCTGACCCGTAAATTTGAATATTGCGGAGCAGCATGGTATCAGCGTGAGGTAACCATTCCTGAATCTTGGAGTGAAAAAGAAATAACTCTGATGCTGGAACGCTGTCATTGGGAAACTACAGTCTATGTAGATGGAAAACTGGTCGGCATGGAAGAACATTTGATTACTCCAAACCGGTTTAATCTAACCCAGTATCTGACTCCGGGTATCCATGTACTCACGCTTTGTATAGACAACCGCCTGAAATACCCTATGGACCATTGGAATCATGGCACTACCGAGCATACCCAGACCAATTGGAATGGAGTGGTCGGTCAGATGCGCCTTGAGGCTCGCGATAAAATAAACATCTCGTCAATGCAGGCTTATCCGGATATTGAAAATAAAAATGTACGTCTGCAGTTTGATTGGGCTAACACTACGGGTGCTGCCTGCAACGGAGAAGTAGAGCTGGTACTGTCTGAAAAGAACGGAAAATCAATAGCAACCACCACACTTCCGGTAGAGCTTCCGGAAAAGGGAGGCAAGTTTACTACAACCTTGTCTTTAGGAAAAAATATGAAGTTGTGGGATGAGTTTACTCCTAATCTGTACGAAGTTAAAGCCACCTTGCGTGCCGGTTCATTGCAAGATAGCCGTAATGTTACGTTCGGTATGCGTAAAGTAGAGCAAGGCAAGCACCATATTCGTCTGAATAACCGTAACATACATTTACGCGGCGCACTGGATTGCTGTGTATTCCCGCTTACCGGTTATCCGGCAACTACAGTAGGCGAATGGAAACGGATATTCACCATTGTAAAAGATTATGGACTGAATCACGTGCGTTTCCACTCCTGGTGTCCTCCCAAAGCTGCTTTCATTGCCGCCGATGAAGTCGGTATCTATGTACAGGCCGAACTCCCCATGTGGATTAAGGATGTAGGCAAATATCCGGCCCGTCGCGATTTCTTTGAAAAAGAACTGATAGCCATGCTCGAAGAATACGGCAACCATCCTTCTTTCCTGCTGATGTGTAACGGTAATGAAAACGAAGGCGACTTCTCGGTGCTCGAAGCCTTGATAAACAAGGGTCAGCAATTAGACAACCGTCATCTTTACTCTGCCTCTACAGCCCGTACCCATACCGCATCCGATCAGTATTATGTTTCGCATGTTACCGACAAGGGTTGGATAACAGTATACGAAGGCCAGCCATCTACCGAATGGGATCGCCGCAAAGAATCCGATATCGACTGTCCGGTTATTGCACACGAGACTGGCCAGCGCTGCATGTATCCTAATTTCGAAGAAATGAAGAAATATACAGGAGTTGTGTTGCCAGCCAATTTCGAAGTCTTCCGTGAACGCCTTGCCCGCAACGGAATGCTTCACCAGGCAGATGATTTCTTCCGTGCTACAGGTATGCACACCGTATTGCAGTACAAGGAAGTGAACGAAGCATTGCTCCGTACTCCTAATTCAGGAGGTTTCCAGTTGCTTGGCCTAGCCGATTTCCCGGGTCAGGGAAGCGCTTTTGTCGGTATTCTGGATGCATTCTGGGACAGTAAAGGATTGGTAAGTCCCGAAAAATACCGTGAATCGTGTGCGCCGACTGTTCTGCTTGCCCGTATGCCGAAACGTGCGTATGTAGCTGGCGAAACTTTCCGTGCGAAAATGGAGATTTATCATTACGGCCAATACCCCTTGAAACGTGGAAAACTCAAATGGGAGCTGAAAGACGAACAAGGAACAGCCATAACCAGTGGCAGTATTTCTACACCGGCTGTCCCCTGTGCAACGCTCGATTCATTGGGAGTGATAACCATTCCTCTGCAAGATATTACAAAAGCGCAGAAGCTTACCCTGCATACGACATTGGATGGAAAATACCACAATGAATGGGACATATGGGCTTATCCGGAAGTACAGGAAACAGCGTCCGGTGATTTTGTATATGCCCGTACTTACAATGCAGAAGTAAAACAAGCGTTGGCTCAGGGAAAGAACGTATTGCTTGTTCCCGAACAGTTGAAAGGCCGTAAGACCAAGTTTGCCAGTCATTTCTGGAATCCCATCATGTTCAATTGGGATCCGATGATTGTAGGAACTCTGATAGACAGCGACCATCCGGCTTTCAATAACTTCCCGACCGATTCGTATGCCGACTGGCAGTGGTGGGATATTCTGAATTATGCCGCAGCCATGGAACTTGACGAGCTTCGCAATGTAACGCCGGTTATACAGAGTGTTGATACTTATGAGCATAATCATAAGTTGGGAATTGCTTTCGAGGCCCGTGTAGATAAAGGCTCACTTTTCGTGTTGAATGTAGATATAGACAAAGATGCGGCTACCCGTCCGGCTATGCGTCAACTGCTGTATTCCGTACAGAAATACGTAGCATCCGATGCATTCCGTCCGGCGGTAAGTGTTCAGTCTTATCAATTAGATGCACTTTTCGACAATACAGTAAAACAAGATAAAGGCACATCGGAGAATGCTGCAGTAAAACAGTTGCTGAATCAGTAACAATAAAATTCATTTCTCTTTTTGCCGCTGTTATCTGTTCGGTAAGGAACAGGTGACGGCGGCTCCTTTTTATTGTTTAAAAACTATTTTAAAGGTAGACTTTAATTGCCTCATTAAAAAGACAAATGTTTGGCTTTGTAATGATAAACTTGCTTCATTTTTGTGATGCAGGTTTGTCTCAGTTGTGCGATGCTGAAAATATAAGCTTGCAGGCTTTCATGGAATAAGGTTTTATTAGGATGTACAAATAAAAGATAAAAATACTATCTTTGTCAACAGAAAAACTACTATTTAGGCTTGAATACTAATAATATGGAAAAAAACTCGAATAAAATTACGAAAGAGATACTGATTCGTCTGTCTCAGGATGACGAATCAGCTTTCGATGTTATTTATTGGAGTTATAATACCCATGTCTATAATTTTGCCAATTCGCTTCTTTATTCACCTTCGGCTGCCCAGGATATTACTCAGAACGTATTTTTGAAAATCTGGGAAAAGCGTCATGAAATAGACCCCGAACAAAATTTTAATGCTTATTTGTTTACCATTGCCCGCAATCTGGTTTATAAGGAGACCGAGCACCGTTTGCTTGCAGAGCAGATAACTTTGGAGTTGCGTGAAGGCCGTGATGAAGCCGATTGTTCTACTGAGCAGGAGCTAGATATGCATTTCACCGAGGCTTATTATCATCGGCTTGTAGAGGCACTTCCTCCAGCTCGCCGTGAAATATTTAAGCTCAGCCGTTTTAAAAAAATGTCTAATAAGGAAATTGCTACAAGGCTTTCTATTTCCGAAAAGACTGTTGAAACACAACTTTATCGTGCTACCGGCTATCTGAAAAAATATCTGCTTACAGAAGAAGGGGCAGGAATGATTATGCTGTTCCTGATAAATCAGTGGTGAGGCGATAACATGCTTTGTTAATACTAATATATGATTATGAATACAGTTATGCTTACAAAAAACTTTATAATCTATTCTTCATTGGGAATAGCAGGAGCTGCTTCTACTTTGTCAGCTCAACCCTCTTTTAATGTCGTTTATATTTTGGCTGATGATATGGGATATGGAGATATTTCTTGCTACAATCCATCTTCTAAAATTTCTACGCCTACTCTCGATGCCTTGGCTGCTTCAGGAATGGTTTTTACGGACGCACATAGTAATTCGGCAGTGAGTACTCCTACCCGTTATGGAACATTGACGGGTTGTTATTCTTTCCGTTCGCCCATGAAAAAAGGGGTACTGACAGGATATTCGGCTCCACTGATTGAAAAGAATCAGGAAACGGTAGCTTCTTTATTGCAGAGAAACGGTTATCAGACTGCATGTATCGGAAAGTGGCATTTAGGATTAAACTGGACGAAGAAGGATAAGTCAAAACCGCTGTTTACAGGTACTGAATGGGATTTGGGAGATACTTCCAACATCGATTATACAGCTCCAATATCAGGAGGTCCTACTGATTGTGGTTTTGATTACAGCTATATTTTGTCTGCATCATTGGATATGTCACCTTATGCTTACATAGAAAATGGACATATCACAGCTCCGGTGACTCGTTTTGCGAAAGACTATAAGGAAGAAGGAGTGCGTGGAGCACATTACCGTCACGGAGATTTAGCAGAAGATTTTCATCACGATGAATGTCTGTTTCAATTTACCCAAAAATCGGTCGATTATATCCTTGACGCTTCCAAGCAGGAAAAACCTTATTTCTTATATTGTGCATTAACGGCTCCTCATTCTCCCTGGATGGTGAGTGAGGAATTCAAGGGACGCTCACAAGCCGGTGTATACGGTGATTTTGTTTGCATGGTTGATGAGGCCGTTCGCCGTTTGTGCGAAGCTGTAGAAAAAAGTGGAGAGGCAGACCGTACAATAATCATATTTACGACGGATAATGGAGCTATGTGGCAGGCTGCCGATATCGCAGAAACTGGTCATTATGCCAATGGGGGCTGGAGCGGAGCTAAGTCTGATTTATGGGAAGGAGGGCATCGAGTACCTTTAATCGCTTCTTGTCCGGGAGTAATTCCTCAAAATACGAAATCGGATGCGCTGGTCAGTTCTGTAGATTTATTTGCAACTTTGGCCGAAATGAATCAGTTTACAATACCCGAAGGAGCTGCAAAAGACAGCTATAGCTATTGGCAAATATTAAGTGGCAAACAAACGGACCTTAATCATTCTTCCAGAACTTCTTTAGTTTATCATTCAGACAGTGGAAAACTGGCACTGCGCAAGGGAGAGTGGGTGTTGTTGGACTGTAAAGGTTCCGGTGGATGGTCGTTGCCTGAAAATGATGCTGACCCAAATGTAACGGTACAATTGTATAATTTGAAGACAGACCGTGCACAGAAAAAGAATGTGGCTTCTCTCTATCCGGAAAAAGTCAAGGAACTGAAAGCCGAATTGGATTTACTTCGGGAGTAAAATAAACTGATGAATTTATCATTCAAGAAGATAGTATGAATACACGTATATTTTCCATTGGGTTATTGGCCTCTACTACATTGTTTGCAGAAAAAATGGCAGCTCAGCAAAATGTATCTCCTAATGTGATACTGATTATGGCCGATGATTTAGGTTGGGGAGATGTTGGTTTCAATGGAAATCCAATAATTAAGACTCCTTGTTTGGATAGGTTAGCTTCTGAAGGAACTGTTTTTACACATTTTTATGCAGGAGCTCCTTTGTCATCTCCAACTCGTGCTAGTGTACTTACGGGACGAAATGCCTTTCGTACAGGTGTGTTTGCGCCTAATGAGGGGATTATTCGTCCGGAGGAGAAAACTCTTCCGGAATATTTACAGGCAATAGGCTATGAAACCGGACATTTTGGAAAATGGCATTTAGGCACACTTACTTATAAAGAGAAAGATGCCAATAGGGGATGTCCGGAAAATCGCCATTTATATAATCCACCAGCAGAACATGGGTATGATGATGCTTTTGTTACAGAGTCTAAAGTTCCTACTTGTGATCCAATGTATGCTCCCAAAGACAATAACGGTCGTTTTTGGGATTATATTCGGGAAGGGGAGCCTCGTAAGTCTTATGGCACCTATTATTGGGGAGTAGATGGTAGGAAAGTGCAAGACAATCTTGATGGAGATGATAGCCGGATTATTATTGATCGTGTATTGCCTTTTATTCAGCGATCTGTAGAAGATAAGAAGCCCTTTCTGGCAACAATATGGTTTCATACCCCTCATCTGCCTTGTGTTGCTGCTCCTGAATACGCTGCTATGTATAAGAATTTATCCATAGAAGAACGTAATTATTATGGTTGTATAACAGCGATGGATGCACAGATTGAAAGACTGGTGCGGTATTTGAAAGAACAAAAGATATATGATAATACCATTCTTCTATTCTGTAGTGATAACGGTCCGGAATTGCGTACTCCAGGAACTGCAGGCGCTTTTAAAGGGAAAAAACGTTCCCTTTATGAAGGGGGAATTCGAGTGCCGGCTTTTATGGTATGGAAGAATAAACAGTCTGTTTTTCCTAAAAACATTTCAGTGCCTTGCAGTACTTGTGACTATCTTCCTACGCTGGCAGATTTAACGGGGTTTGCCCTTGATAAAGAGAGAGCCTTGGATGGAGAATCATGGTTAGATTTATTGCAAGGAAATACAGAACATAGAACTAATCCGTTAGTCTTTTGTTCGGGCACACAAGGAGCGGTCGTAGATGGATTTTATAAGCTTTATACGGATAAAGGGAAAATAGAGTTATTTGATTTGCAATCAGACCCTTATGAAAATTTGGATATTAGTACTACTTATCCGAAGGAAACAGAACGTTTAAAGAATTACTTGTATAAGCAAATGGATGCTTATCAACAATCGTTTGAGGGAAAAGAATATGGTATGGAATCTGTGGAACGTATGAAACAGTTGTGGCATTCTATATTTGAATCCTTGCATTAAGCTTTAAGAATACAACTACTAATACTATTATTATGAAGAAAATTTTAAATGCAAGTATCGGTTGTCTGCTTGCTTTATGTCTGCTTGGAGGTGGAACTTTCTCGCCGGCACAAGCCGAGACTGTACAGAAAAAAGAGAGTTTTCAAGTCGGTAAACAAGCTTTTCTGCTGAATGGGAAACCTTTTATCATTAAAGCTGCCGAGATTCATTATCCCCGCATTCCGGAACCCTATTGGGAACATCGTATCCTTTTGTGCAAGGCTTTGGGTATGAATACCATCTGTCTGTATGTGTTTTGGAATCTGCATGAAACGGAGCCGGACCAATTTGATTTTTCCGGAAATAAGGACATTGCAAAATTCTGCCGTCTGGCCCAGAAACACGGCATGTATGTAATTGTCCGTCCGGGTCCTTATGTTTGTGCAGAGTGGGAAATGGGGGGATTGCCCTGGTGGCTGTTGAAGAAAAAAGATGTACAGCTTCGTACGCTTGACACTTATTACATGAGCCGGGTTGAGAAATTTATGAAAGAAGTAGGCAAACAATTATCCGGCCAGCAAATAACCAAAGGTGGCAACATCATTATGGTACAGGTAGAAAACGAGTACGGCTCTTATGCTACCGACAAACCTTATGTATCCGCCATACGCAATATCGTCCGTAAATCCGGCTTTACTGAGGTTCCCTTGTTCCAATGCGACTGGAGCTCTAACTTTATGAACAATGCATTGGATGATTTGCTTTGGACAGTAAATTTCGGGACTGGAGCCAATATAGATGCCCAGTTTAAAAAGCTGAAAGAAGTTCGCCCGGATTCACCGCTTATGTGCAGCGAGTTCTGGAGTGGCTGGTTCGATCATTGGGGACGCAAGCATGAAACCCGTGATGCCTCTACGATGGTTTCAGGAATAAAAGATATGCTGGACCGCAATATATCTTTCAGTCTTTACATGACACACGGAGGAACTACCTTCGGATGGTGGGGTGGTGCCAATAATCCTCCTTATTCGGCCATGTGCAGCTCTTACGATTACGATGCTCCTATCAGCGAAGCAGGCTGGACCACCCCTAAATATTATCAGTTACGCGAGTTGCTTCAGCATTATCTGCCAGAGGGAGAAAAGCTGCCAGAACCTCCTGCAGCTATTCCGGTAATCAGTATCCCTGCTATTACCGAATGGAAATCAGCTCCCTTGTTTGATAATCTGCCCGAGCCGAAACTCTCGGATGCAATTCTTCCGATGGAAGATTTAGGCCAAGGATGGGGAACTATTTTGTATCGTACCACATTGGGCACAGATATAGAAGACACTCTTTATATTGATGAAGTGCACGACTGGGCTCAGGTATTTGCCGACGGAAAACTCTTGGGACGTATGGACCGCCGTCGTGGAGAATTCAGTTTGCCTTTGACCGGAAAAATAGCGAAAGGAACTCGTCTGGATATTTTGGTTGAGGCCATGGGCCGTGTGAACTTTGATAAATCCATACACGACCGTAAAGGAATTACCCGCAGTGTTGAAGCTATGGTTCAAGGCCGGAAAACTCCGTTGAATAACTGGAAAATCTATAACCTTCCACCATTTTATGACTTTGTGGCGGATAAGCATTATCAATCCCAGCGTTCAGTATCGTCTCCAGCCTATTATAAAGCGACATTCACTCTGGACAAAGTAGGAGATACATTCCTTGATATGCAGACTTGGGGAAAAGGTATGGTTTGGGTAAACGGTCATGCTTTAGGACGTTTCTGGGAAATCGGTCCTCAGCAGACACTTTTTATGCCTGGATGCTGGCTTAAGAAAGGAAAGAATGAAATTATTGTACTCGACTTGAAAGGTCCTTCACAGACGGTTGTCCGCGGATTGCAGCAGCCTATACTGGATATGCTCCGGAAAGAGCAAATCCGTTCCGGACGCGTCAATAAAAATGATTTAAAGATGGAAAAGCTGGAAACGGTTCACCGTGGCACATTTAAAAAAGCTAACGGCTGGCAGGAAGTGAAGTTTGCCGGTGTGAAGTCGGGACGCTATTTTTGCTTGGAAACACTTTCTGGTTTTGGAACAGATAAGCAGACTGCGATAGCAGAACTGGACGTATTGGACAAGTCGGGTAAGCCGGTGTCGCGTGAAAAATGGCAGATTGTTTACGCTGACAGTGAAGAAACAGAGGGCGGAAACTATACAGCCGAGAAAGTATTTGATTTACAGGAAAGCACTTATTGGCTGACGAAGAAAGGCTTAGCATTTCCGCACTGCATCATTATTGATTTAGGAAAGCAATACGAAATAGGCGGTTTCCGTATGTTGCCCCGTGCTGAAAAAGGAGCTCCTTCTGTTCCTGGAAACTATCAGGTACGTGTAGGAAATACCGTAAAATGAAATATGCAGATTTTAGTCTATTGAATTAATAAAAATAATAAAAATAATAAAAATGAAAACAATAAAGCGTATTATTTATGGCAGCTCATTGCTTTTGCTGAGTGCAACCCCTTTATATGCCCAGCAAGAAATGAACAAAATGTGGGGAGAAAGTCAGCAGGCCAAAGAATTATCGGTAACTGATGAACGTGGCCGTATGTTTGAATATGGCAACTATGCAATGTTCATACACTGGGGGCTTTATTCGCAACTGGCAAATGTGTGGAACGGAAAAACTTATTATGGCATTGGAGAATGGCTGATGGATATCAACATGGCCAATGCCGATAAGAACGAGTATAAAGCCACGGCAAAAACCTTCAACCCTGTGAAATTTGATGCCGAAAAAGTGGTTTTGCTGGCAAAGGCTGCCGGAATGAAATACATTATTATTACCAGTAAGCATCACGATGGTTTTGCCATGTATCATTCGGCCTGTGATGCCTTCAACATTGTAGACGCTACTCCTTTCAAGAGAGACCCGATGAAAGAACTTTCGGAGGCATGCAAAAAACACGGTCTGGGATTTGGGTTCTATTATTCGCATAATCAGGACTGGACCACACCGGGAGCTTCCGGTGCCCCTCGGGTAGATGCTGCGGGCAATCCGAAAACATTCGAAGACTATTTCCGTGAAAAGTGCCTTCCGCAGGTCGAAGAGATAACCAGCAACTATGGTAATATTGAGCTGGTATGGTTTGACACTCCGGGAAGTATTCCTCAGGAATATGCTCAGAAGCTGGTTGATGTAGTGCGTAAAAACCAGCCGAATGCTTTAGTTTCGGGTCGTGTCGGATATAATTTAGGCGACTACATGACACTGGGTGACATGGAAGTACCGTTAGAGAACATCGACGGTTTGTGGGAAAGCGTTGATGTAACGAACGATGCATGGGGCTATGCCTGGTACGACCAGAACTGGAAGTCTCCCAAACTGATTCTGAAAAACCTGATTTCAACAGTGGCCAGAGGAGGTACTTATATGCTGAATGTAGGTCTTGACGGAACCGGTGACATACCCGATATGGTATCGAAAACTTTACAAGCTTCCGGAAAATGGATTACCCGTTATCCGCAAGTAATTTACGGAGCCGGTGCTTCTCCCTGGAAACATGCATTGCCATGGGGAGATGTCGTATGCAATCAAGGTAAACTTTATCTATGTGTGTACGATTGGCCGACATCCGGAAAATTATATTTACCCGGACTACGGAATAAAGTAAAATCGGCATCTGTATTGCAGGAAGATGGCAAAAAACAGCGTATCCGCTGTCGTCAGGAGAATGGATGGACAGAATTTCAAATTCCCTATAAACAACCTGATGCTTTGGTCAGCATTATAGAGCTGGTACCAGTTGGTTCTGAAATTTCGGTAGATAATCTTCAGGCAGTTGACCCGGAAATGGGAATTAAAGACCTGTCTGTAAAATTTGCCAAGACAGAATCCTGCGATGTCTACAAGTCCAGTTGGATGGAGAAATTCGGCGAGTGGAAACATGTTTACTGTACCGGTAATTTAAACCGTGGAGGAAAATTGACTTGGACGCTGGCTGTAAATACTCCGGGGGTATATCATCTGGAAATCAAAGCCAGAGGCAAGGGACGTGTTGTGTGGAAAGCAGAAACAGATGAGGGGTATGCTATCCAGAATCAGCAGGGAGTTTCTGATATATTCTGCAACCGTCCTATCGGCTGGATTCGGATCGATAAGGCTGGAACGCATACTATTACTGTAAAACAGTTGGAAGGAGGAGTTGTAGATTTGTCGGCTATAACGCTTGTGCCTGTGGAGTTTGAATGATATGAAGTGCTGCTTTAACTGTAAACTAATGTTAAAGTAGCCCTTTTTTTGATTCCTTTGTAAGGGATTTTATGTTTTCAAGGATATACAATACAAAGTCGGAAAAAATGGACTATATAGAATTATTAGATAAATATATGCAAGGTGCTACTTCTCCCGAAGAGGAGAAGCAGCTATTGCAGTGGATACAAAATAATAGCTATGCCCGCGCTACTATTCTTGCACACTATGAAAAACACTGGGCCAAACATTCTCGTGATGAAGTTCCCGCAGAACTTCAACACGAGATGTTGATGAATATCAAAAGAAAGATGCATGCTCAGCCTGCGTCTGGAATCAAAAATATACAGATAGGTAATAAGGGTAAAAAGAATTTATGGTTAGAGGTTATGAAATATGCGGCGGTGATACTGGTGACCATTAGTGTTGCGGTATCCTCCACATATTTTTATCTCTCGCCTGCTGAATCGGAGAGAGAATCCTTTATTGTTTATGCAGATAAGGGACAACGCAGTAATGTTGTGCTTCCGGATGGAACTAAAGTTTGGCTGAATTCGGATTCCCGTTTGGAATACGACACGCATTATGGTCAGAAAGAGCGAAAAGTGAAGCTCACTGGTGAGGCTTATTTTCAAGTCGCAAAGGATGTTGACCATCGTTTTCTGGTGCATACAGACATAATGGATGTAGAGGCTTTAGGAACGGCTTTTAATGTACAAGCCTATCCGGACGATGCTGAAATTGTCACAACATTGGTTGAGGGAAAAGTACGGGTTTCTGCAGGAGATAACGAAGTGGTACTTTTGCCTAAGCAGCTGGCTTCTTACGGACGAAATGGAGGTCTAATGAAAGTCAGTAAAATGGAAAATACGGATTATGCTACCGGTTGGATGAAGGGTGAATTTGCTTTCAGCGGTGCCAGCTTGCAGGAAATAGCCAAAGAATTGAGCCGGATGTATAATATGAAAATACAGTTTAAGTCCGAAGAAATTAAAAAATATCATTTTTCAGGTGTTATTCAAAATAACAGTCTGACCAATGTACTGGAAATAATAGGCTTGACATCGCCTGTAGTATATGAAGTACGTAATGACTCGATAATACTTGACAAACAAGAATAAAAATAAGAACCTTAAAACTAAGAAAACATGAAAATGAAGAAAAAAGGACCTTGAAAAAACAGAGGAGGAGTAATACCTGTACAGACTCCTCCTCCTTACTGACATTCAGCAAAAACCAGTCGTATAAAGGAGAAGGTAACTTGGCGGTTCATCCATTCTCTTTTACGGACGGATTTTGCTTGTAAAATTACGCATAAAAACGAAAAACACATTAAAAATCAATGTAAAAAGATGAGTAATATCAAGCATTATTTATCAAGATCTTGCCTTTGTGGCCTTTTGCTGGCGGCAAGTTTGAATTCTTATTCTCAAATTACACTGAATGCTAATAGCGCTTCAGTAAAATCAGTCATTCATCAGATTGAAAATCAGTCAGATTATCGCTTCTTTTTTGAAGATGGGCTGCCTGGTCTTTCTAAAAAAGTTAGTATTAATGCTAAAGACCAGTCCATAACACAGGTTATGGATGCTATTTGTAACCAAGCCGGTATTGGCTATACGATCAAAGGAAATAATCAGGTAGTAGTTCATGCCCAAAAATCAGTAACAGCAACTGCTCAGCAGTCGGCACCGAAGAAAATTAAAGGTGTGGTAAATGATCCTACAGGAACTCCAGTAATCGGTGCTAATATTCGTGTAAAAGGAACTAGTACAGGAACTATCAGTGATATTGATGGAAACTTTGTTTTAGAAGTAGATGGAAATGCAGAATTATTGGAAGTTTCGTATATCGGTTATAAAACCCAGGATATTCCTTTGAAGGGGAAAAAAGAATTTAAAATTGTATTGAAGGAGGATACAGAAACTTTGGATGAAGTTATTGTAGTAGGTTATGGTACAACTTCCAAACGAAAAACTACGGCCGCAATTACATCTGTTAGTGCTGAAGATATTGCAAAAGTTCCTGTAGCAGATGTTACTCAGAGTCTTGCAGGACGTGCACCTGGTTTGATTATAACTCAATCAGGAGGTGGTGTAGGTACAACAGCAAGTATTTCAATTCGTGGTGGTGGAACTCCTTTGTTTGTTATTGATGATATTGTTTCTGAAAGCCGTGACTTTGAAAATTTGAATCCGGAAGATATTGAACAACTTACTATATTAAAAGATGCTTCAGCAACAGCCGTGTATGGTGCTCGAGCAGCTAATGGTATTGTTATGGTTGTAACCAAACAGGGTAAGGCTGGAAAAATGAATGTTAATTATAATTTTAATTATAATTTTAGTCAACCAACTTATCTGCCGGAAAAGGTAGGGTCTTATGATATGCTGAATTATCAGAACATAGCTCAGCGCAATGATAGAATGGAACCTACGACTTCAGCAGAAGAACTGCAGAAATATAAGGATGGCTCTGATCCATATAATTATCCGAATACAGATTGGCGTGAATTATGTTTGCGCAATTTTTCACCTGAACAGAGACACAATTTATCTATTAGTGGAGGTAGTGAAAACATAAAAGTATATACAGGGCTTGGGTATTATGATCAGGAGTCTATCTATCGGACAAATGCTCATAATATGCAACGTTATAACTTTAGAAATAATATCGTTGCAACCTTCAAGGAAATTGGCTTGAAAGTGACCAGTGGGGTTGATGCATATATTTGGAAAATGAAACAGCCTGCAACACATCAAGGTACTGGTATGTGGGTTGTTTGGTCACATCTTGCAATGATGAAACCAACCCAGTTGGCTTATAATAAAGATGGGCAAATATTTAGTGGAACTGTTGATTCTCCATTAATTGATTTGAGCTCAGATGGTGGCTATTATCGACAGGAAAGAACTTCTGTACGTGGTAATTTAGGGTTGGAGTGGGATATTCCTTATGTTCCTGGTTTGAAATTGAAAGCTTTAGGAAATTATACGATAGTAAATGATCGTGATAAAACTTGGACTAAAACTCCTTATGCATATGATTTAGAGGGTAATCCGAATACGCCAGGAAAACCAAATTTGAGTAAAAATACTTATTATCATAATAACTTTACAACTCAATTCTTTGCTGATTATAATCAGACTTTCAATTCGTTGCATACAGTTGGTGCTACCTTTGGTATGGAGGCGAGTGGTAGTGATATAGATAATAACTCTCTTTCTAGACAGGAGTATTTGTTAGATATAGATCAAATTAACTTTGGCCCTGTGAGCACAGCAAAGAATAGTTCCACAGAACAGGTCGGTTATAGACGGGCTGCATTAATTGGACGTTTAAAATATGATTATGCGGCTAAGTATATGATTGAAGGAAGTATGCGTTATGATGGTAGTGACTATTTCCCAAAAGATAACCGTTGGGGAGTTTTCTTCTCTGGTTCTGCTGCTTGGATGATTTCTGAAGAAAATTTTTGGAAACCATTGAAGGACAGACATATTTTTGATAGTTTTAAATTGCGTGCTTCTTATGGTGAAATCGGATTGGATGGAAGTACAGATGGACGCTTGGGTCGTTATGAATATATGCCATCTTACAACTATTCGGATAGAGGAGGGTATATAGGTGGAGTTTTTATGCCAGGATTCTCTGAAGGAGGTTTGGTAGCAACGGATATCACTTGGTATACAAGCAAGAATGCCAATGTTGGTTTTGATTTTTCATCACTGAATAATCGCCTTTCAGGTACAGTCGAATATTTTAGAATGTCAACAACCGGTTATCTGTCCTCTCCTTCTAATGTTGGTTATACAGCACCTTTAGGTGTTAGCCTTCCTAAAGTAAAATCAAACGGAGAAAGTATCCGTCAAGGTGTAGAGACATGGTTGCAATATAAAGATAATATTGGAGCCTTAAATTACAGTGTTTCTGGTAATGTAACAGTTTATGATAGCCGCTGGAATATCAATCCTGATGAAGCTGAAACAAGTTTGAAGAATCCATATACCCGACAGACTCAAGTTGGTAGTTATTGGGGTAATGGTTATAATTGTCTGGGTTATTATCAAGGGTTTGATGATATTATGAATTCTCCTAAGCGGCCTAATTCTGTTAATTTAGGAGCTGGTGATTTGAAGTATGAAGACTTTAATGGTGATGGTATTATTGATGGTAATGATCAGCATCGTGTTGGAACAGGAAAATCTCCAAGAATGAATTATGGTATTAGTGTGAATATGGATTATAAAGGTTGGTACTTTAATATGCTTTGGCAAGGTGCTGGCTCTTATGATATTTATATGGGAAATGTATTGCAAGGTGCTGAATCTGCAACATCTCCAATTGTATATGAATTTCAATCAGATTATTGGACTCCGGATAACACCGATTCCAGATTCCCACGTTTACATGCAACCCATGGATTTAATGGAAGTAATAATACAGTAACTTCAAATTATTGGTTGGTTGACGCCAAGTATATTCGTTTGAAGAACTTGTCAGTTGGATATGATTTTAAGTATAAACTGTTGAAAAATGTTCCTTGGTTGTCTAAATGTTATTTAGGACTTACCGGATATAACTTACTGACATTTAGTCCTGCTAAAAAATATGGAATGGACCCTGAAATTGGTGATGGAAACTTGTATGCATATCCTGTCTCTAGAGTATATGCAATTAGCTTAAATGTTGGATTCTAATAATTAAAAAGTGAATAATATGAAACCCGTTGGCGGAATTAAATTGATAAAATAAATATGTATAAAAGGTTGTACATA
>USQO01000031.1 GCA_900556845.1 uncultured Bacteroides sp.
GAGATAGGCTCCGGTCTCGTGGGCTCGGAGATGTGTATAAGAGACAGATCTAAAGAACAAACTTTATGAATTACCTTTCAAAATCAATGATGGCTTTATGTATAGTATCTTGTCTGGGTGCATGTTCCCAGCAAGAACAATATTACGTAAAGCAAGCTATTTTCCCTGAAAACGCTACATTGGAACAAAAAGTTGAAATTGCAGCTCACCTGGTTCCTACTCCTCAGCAATTGGAATGGCAAAAAATGGAACTAACAGCATTCCTCCATTTTGGTGTGAATACCTTTACCGGTAGAGAATGGGGAGACGGTACAGAAGATCCGGCCGTTTTCAATCCGACTAATTTGGATGCTGACCAATGGGTACGTACGCTGAAAGAATGCGGCTTCAAAATGGTTATCCTCACAGCCAAACATCATGATGGTTTCTGTCTGTGGCCTACAGCTACCACAAAACACTCTGTAGCATCCTCCAAATGGAAAGATGGAAAGGGAGACGTAGTTAAAGAATTACGTGATGCTTGTACCAAGTATGATATGAAATTTGGTGTATACCTTTCACCATGGGACCGTAACGCAGAATGCTACGGTGACTCACCGAAATACAATCAGTTCTTTGTTGAACAGCTCACCGAACTACTTACAAACTATGGAGAAGTACACGAAGTATGGTTTGACGGTGCCAACGGAGAAGGTCCTAACGGAAAGAAACAGGAATACGACTGGACTCTGATTTATAAAACCATACACGAGCTGCAGCCTAAGGCTGTCACGGCCATTATGGGTGATGACGTACGTTGGGTTGGTAACGAAAGCGGATTGGGACGTGACACTGAATGGAGTGCTACTGTGCTGAATCCAGGAGGCCTGCCTTCTGCAGAAGCAGGCAATAAAGCACTGGAAGTAAATGCCATGAGTAAAGACCTGGGTAGCCGCAACATGCTTGCTAAGGCTAAAAGCGTACACTGGTATCCATCAGAAGTAGACGTTTCAATCCGTCCGGGATGGTTCTATCACGAAGCAGAAGACAGCAAAGTGAAAAGTCTGAAACATATGGTAGATATCTACTACAAGTCTGTAGGATGTAACTCGGTATTGCTTCTTAACATTCCACCCGACTGTGAAGGACGTATCAGTCAGGCTGACGAAACACGCTTAAAGGAATTTGCAGCCTATATCAACCAGACCTTCAGCAATGATCTGCTGAAAGAAGGCAACCAGTACTGGACTGCAAAAGGTAATGGTGAAAGCAAGACTTACGACCTACAACCGGATGCTGTATTCAATACCATCATGCTTCAGGAAGACATAGCAAAAGGACAGCGAGTAGAAGAATTTACCGTAGAAGCTTTTGTAGACAATACCTGGAAAGAAATCGCCAAAGGAACAACTATCGGCTATAAGAGACTGCTCCGTGTAGACGATTTAAAAGCTGAACAGCTGAAAGTAACCATCAAAGCATCCCGCTCCAATGCAAACATCCTGAATGTAGGTGCTTTCTATGCAGCTCCTATTCAGGAGATGGCACTGGTAAACGAGTGGAACAACCTGTCCAGAGAAAACTGGAAAAAGGTTTCTGCACAGCCACTGGTAGTCGACTTAGGTAAGAAAGTTACGCTGAAAGCCTTTACCTACGCACCTGCAGGCCAGCAAGCCAAACCGTCTATGGCTTTCCATTATACGCTTTACATCAGTAACGATGGCAAACAGTGGAAAGAAATACCTACTACCGGTGAGTTCAGTAACATTGTAAACAACCCGATTCCTCAGACAGTTCAGTTCAAGAAGGAAGAAACCGGCCGCTTTATCAAACTGGCAGCCACCACTCCTGACGGAGGAAAAGCGACTGTTGAACTGAACGAATTGGGTGTAACCGTAGTAAATCCTTAACCCCAAACAATAACAGTAATAATTATGAAAAAACATTTATCATTTATTCTGTCATGTCTATTGTTGCTTCTCATCACTGGAGCAGCAACAGCTCAGGCACGCTTTGACAGGAAAAAGCTGTATACGGTAAGTCCAGCCGGACAACCCGACAAAGCATGGAGTTTTGCCGCCAACAATCCTAAAATACAGCTCACTTCCAAAAATGAAAGCAACAAGTCTCAGCTTTGGAGCATCGCCGACCTTTCAGGCAGTTTCCGTCTGATTAACCCTTACGAAAATCAGGCTGTACAGGCTGCTGCCAACCGTTTTGTTCAGGTTGCCGAAACAAACGGGTCCGATGAAATGCAGTTATGGCTTATCAAGCCCGTAGGCGATTATGTGCAGTTTATCCCTTCCAATCAGGCAAAATGGGTAGCTGCCGCCCAGAAAGACGGCACCATTGCACTGGTGGATGCAGCCAAGGCAGGCGAAAGCAAAGAAACCTTGTTCAGCATCACAGCCAGCAGTATAGCTGCTCCCGAAGGTGACAACAGCGCCCTTCGCGAGAAGGTATACTGGGAAGACGAGACCCGATTCGAAGAAAACAAGGAAAAAGGACATGCTACCTATACTCCTTACTTCAGTGAAGCCGAAATGCTGGCCGATAAAGAATTCTATGCTACCCCGTGGGTATACACGCAAAGTAAAGCCACCATGCTCCTGAACGGCGACTGGTATTTCAACTTTGTACCCGAACCTTCGAAACGCCCGACAGACTTCTACAAGGAAGACTTCGACGTGAGCAGCTGGGCTACCATTCCGGTTCCATCCAACTGGGAAATGCACGGATACGACCGTCCTATCTATTGTAACGTAGAGTATCCGCATTCTAACACACCACCTTATATTGATGCCCGCAAAGGTTTCAACGACGGTGGAAAGAATTACGGTATCAACCCCGTAGGCTCGTATGTACGCTATTTCGACCTGCCCGAAGGCTGGAGTAAACAGCGTACTTTCATTCAGTTTGGCGGTATCTACAGTGCAGCCTTTGTTTACTTGAACGGACAATACGTAGGCTATACACAGGGAGCCAACAACGTAGCCGAGTTCGACCTGACCAAGTATCTGCGTGAGGGACGCAACAAGCTGGCCGTACAGGTATTCCGCTGGAGCGACGGTTCGTATCTGGAATGTCAGGACATGTTCCGCATGAGTGGTATCTTCCGCGATGTATATCTGTATAACACCCCGAAAGTAAGTGTCCGCGACCATTACATCACATCCAGACTGAATGCACGCGACCAGTATAAGAGCGGCACGATGCAAGTAGAGCTGACACTGGACAACCGTGATAAACAGAAAGGCAGCAAGGAGTTGGTTATCAAGCTGACCGACCCAGAAGGCCGTCTGGTTGCCGAGAAGAAGCAAAAGGCAACATTCTCTGCCGGCAAAACGGAAACGAAGCTGAAAGTTCAGTTCAATGTCAAGAACCTGCAGGCTTGGACTGCCGAAACACCTAACCTGTATACTGTAAGCGTTATCCAGCGCGAAAACGGAAAGGATGAAATGGCTTTCTCTACCAAATACGGTTTCCGCGATGTTACACTGCGCGGCACCATCGTCTATATCAACGGACAGCGTGTTTTCTTCAAAGGAGTAAACCGCCACGACTCTCACCCGCTGTACGGACGTGCCGTAACAACCGAATCAATGCTGGAAGATGTGCTGCTGATGAAACGCAACAACATCAATACCATCCGTACATCGCACTATCCTAATGCAGCCAAGATGTATGCCATGTTCGACTACTACGGACTGTATACTATGGACGAGGCCGATCTGGAAGACCATGCCAACCAGTCTATCAGTGACATGCCGTCGTGGATTCCTTCTTTTGTAGACCGTATCGACCGCATGGTGTTGCGCGACCGTAACCATCCATCGGTTATCTTCTGGAGCTTGGGCAATGAGTGTGGAGGTGGAAACAACTTCCAGGCTTGCTACGATGCAGCCAAACGTCTGGACCCGCGTCCTGTTCACCACGAAAGTACACGCGACGGAAAAGAGTATGGAGGAAACCGCTTCTCCGACCTTTACTCGAAGATGTACCCGGGCATGGACTGGATGGAGCAGTATACCAGCTCACTGGACAAACCTATGTTCATCTGTGAGTATGCACATGCCATGGGTAACTCCATCGGTAACCTGCGCGAGTACTGGAACAGCATCGAAAGCAGTTCTGCTACCATCGGTGGCGCTATCTGGGACTGGGTAGACCAGGCTATCTACGAACCGACAGACATCAAGAACGGTACTTACGAAGGCCGTCTGCATACAGGTTACGACTTCCCCGGCCCGCATCAGGGTAACTTCTGCTCAAACGGTATCATTCCGGCTACCCGCCACGAATCACCGAAACTGAAAGAAGTGAAAGCAGTATACCAGTACATCAAATTCCAGCTGGAAGGAACGGATGCTGACAAGAACACAGCTACCGTGAAGTTGCAGAATACCTACGACTTTATCTCAACCGAAGGATTCGAACTGGTTTGGGAAGTAGTGAAGAACGGAAACGTAGCAGGTACCAGCCAGATGAGACTGGATGCCATTGCCCCCGAAGACGACCAACTCGTTACACTGGATTTGAAAGGCGTACAGCTGAAAGATGCTGCCGCTGCCGGCGAAGAGGTTATGCTGAATCTTTATGTGAAAGACATGCAGGAAAGAACTTGGGCAGCAGCCGGACATCTGATTGCCCAGCAGCAGTTTGAACTGAGCAAGCGCGGCAACCTGCCTGAGCTGCGTGTAAACAGCCGTGTAGGCAAACTGGAAATTGCTAAAGACGAAAAGAGCCTGACGGTGAAAAACAGCTTCATCGAAGGTACATTCTGCCTGGCAACCGGACAGATGACCGCACTGAAAGTAAACGGCATGGATGTAATCTACGGCAAGGAAGGTTTCATCTACGATAACCACCGCTGGATAGAAAACGACGGATTCAAGCAGACAGAAAACGGACTGAATGCTACAGGTACTTGTGAAGCTACCGAAACAGCAGACGGTAAAGTGATTGTTAAAACCACCCGCGACGGAAGCTTGTGCGGAACAGAAATCAATTACACATTCCTTCCGAACGGTGTAATGGATATGGATGTGAAGTTCCTGCCCAAAACAGCCAACTTGCGCCGCACCGGACTGGTTTGCTCGGTTAATGCCGGACTGGACAATGTAGACTACTACGCATACGGTCCGTGGGAAAACTATATCGACCGTAAAGAAGGATGCATGGTAGGACGCTATCACACTACCGTCAAAGATATGGTAGAACGCTACGTTAAACCTCAGTCTATGGGTAACCGTGAAGGTCTGCGCGAACTGAAGCTTACCAACGCACAGGGTGAAGGTATCCGCATCGAAACAGAAGGAAACGTATCCTTCTCTACACTGCGCTATACCGATGCCGACCTGATGAATGCCAAACATATGTGGGAATTGCAGGAACGTCCTTGCATCATCTTACATCTGGATGCACAGATTCGCGGTTTGGGCAATGCCAGCTGCGGTCCTGAAACCCTGCAGACCTACAAGATTCCTTTGATGCCTGTAAGCTTCAAGCTCAGAATCTCGGCATGCAATTAATTGCTGTCTATAATAACAGATAGCTATTTATACCACAGCGGACCGCCCCCTCAATCGGAAACGGTCCGCTGTTTTTCTTTTGCCCTTATCAATTTATCACCATGTCTCCCCTTTCACATAAAGCGGCTGATAGCGACTTCCCAAATTCTTGAGCCTGCCCTCGTCCAGCAACCGACGGATGGTTCGCAATGCCTTTACTGTATTAAACCCTGTAATTGCCTCCATATCCGTGCGCCGCATAAAACTGTTCTTTTTGAAAAAACCGGCCACCGCAGCCAGCACTTCCGGCTGTGACAATTTAGACGAATGCCGGGCAGAAGCCTTTACACGCTTTACTTCGAGTGTCTGAAAACGTTCCTTAAACTCCTTATCGGGCATAAATTTTACCGCCTTCAACCGGATGTCGGTAGCGGCAACACGCTTGGAATTACTTCCAGGCACATACTTCAGTATCAGGCGGAAAAATCCCAGCCCACCGATATGTACCGAGCAACTGTTTTTTAAAGCAACTGCCATCTCTTCGGCCAAAGCCGTAATTACCGCATTTACATCGGCCGGCGAAGCCGTGCATTTACAACTGATTCGTTCACTCAATTTCTTGGTGTCCACCACTCCGTTTGTCAATACTTTGGGATGAGGAAGGTGTGTTGTTTCCATATCGGAAACCGGGCTTTCAAAAATATCAAATTTGATTGCCATTTTCTTACTTTTTTAAGTTTGTAATTTTTTGAATACTCTCTGCAGTCATACTCGGTAGTTTTCTACTTTATCATTAATATGACGTATGTATCGCTCTACTGCGAACAAAGTACCTCATTGCTATCCTAAACATTCGGCTTTAAAATGATAAACTTCGAATAGACTGACGCAAAAATAGCGAACCATCACAGGGAAGTGTGCCTGGTTGATACTGGTTGAGACTCCATTTAGAAAAAAGAAGAAATAATCTTTCACCATAAATATGCTTTCAAAAAAAAGCCTTATATTTACAAAAGACCTATTATAAAAACCAATACAGATTTAAACTATGGAACACATCCTTACACAGGGCATCACTTTATTCACTGCTATCATATTGATAGTATGTGGAATATCTGTCGTAAAAAGGCCAAGTATGCTGTCCAATTATAATTCGTTTACCGAAGAAGAAAAAGCATCTCCGGCATTTAAAACCTACTTGAAACGCATCCGCAATATCATGATTTGTGCAGCAGTTATTTTCATTGCAGGCCAAATCCTAAGCATGCTCACCGGTTCGGAAATCTTTTTTACCATCTCAATCCTACTGATGTGTATAGGTTTACCAACCGTACTGTTTTATTACCAAGCCAAGGTTTCCAAACGAATGCACCGAAAAAGTTGGATTTATGCTGGCTTTTTTCTGGTAATCTCATCAGTCATATTGGGAGGATTACTCATTCCGTCTTTACAAGGAGGAAACGTATCGTACGAAAACAATACATTACGCATCTCGGGTATATATGGTGCGGAACTGAAAAAAGACGAAATAAAATCGATAACAAAAGTGGATACCATTCCGCAAGTAAACCTTCGAACCAACGGATTCGGACTGGGATGTATCCGTAAAGGCTTCTTCCGTACCGTAGATGGAAAGACCGTGCATTTTATACTGACAAGCAACAATTTGCCTGCCTTGAACATCAGCACCACAAACGGAGAAAATATCTATGTAAATATACTGGATTCGAAAGAAATGGATGAATTAATCCAATCACTCGAAAAAGAAAACAACTAAATATACTAATCAAATGAAAAAATTGTATCTCACCGCCCTGCTTTGTATGGGAAGCTTATGCATACAGGCTCAGGAAATAAAAGACTGGGCAGATTTTGGCCGCTATGAAGCCGCCAACAAAGAAGTAAAAAAACCGAAAGTAGTTTTCATGGGAAACTCCATTACCGATGGATGGCCCGATGCAGACCCTGTGTTTTTCACTAAAAACAATTACGTAGGCAGAGGTATCAGCGGACAGGTATCGGCACAGATGCTGATGCGTTTCCGCCCGGATGTAATCGACCTAAAACCGGAAGCTGTGGTTATATTGGCTGGTACCAACGACATTGCCTTGAACGATTATGCCGTCAGTCCGGAAAAGACTTTGGGAAATATCATTTCAATGGTGGAGCTTGCCCAGGCAAACAACATTAAAGTGATTTTATGTTCTACCATGCCGGCAAGCAGCTTTTCATGGAGACTAGAAGTTAAACCGGCTGAAACCATCAAAGAACTGAACCGTAAAGTAAAAGCGTATGCCAAAGCAAACAAGATAGTTTATGTGGACTACCACAGTGCGATGTGCGACCAAGAAGGCGGACTGCCAAAAACTTACTCGGAAGACGGTGTGCATCCGAATCTGGAAGGATATAAAGTAATGGAAAAGCTGGTACAGAAGGCTATACGGAAGGTCTGTAAATGAAATAACTAAAAGAACTATTCGAAAATATTTTAGACAGCCGCATCTACAAATTGACAAACGTTTGTATGAATGTTCATTTTAAATTGCTACATTCGCAGTAGAATCAAAATCCAGTTGTTATGAGCAAGTTATATCCGGTTGGAGTACAGAATTTTGAGAAAGTGATTTCCGGCGGTTATGAATACGTAGATAAAACTACTTTAATCTACCAACTATTCAATACGGGAAGCTACTATTTTCTAAGCCGTCCACGACGTTTCGGTAAGAGTCTGCTTCTTTCTACAATTGAAGCCTATGCACTGGGAAAGAAGGAACTTTTCAAAGGACTAGCACTAGAGAAACTGGAGAAAGACTGGACGGTGTATCCGGTACTGCATTTGGATTTGAATACACAGAAATATGATACTCCCGAATCACTGACCAGCATTCTGAATGATAATTTATGTACTTGGGAAAGCAGATATGGCACGCGTGAAAGTGAAACAAGCCTCTCACTCCGTTTCCAGGGCATTATTCGCCGCGCCTGCGAGCAGACCGGTCGAAGGGTGGTAATTCTCATTGATGAATACGACAAGCCCATGCTCCAGGCTATTGGGGACGAAGCCTTGCAAAACGAGTACCGCGGTACCCTGAAGGCTTTCTATGGAGCCTTGAAATCTATGGATGGATGCATCCGATTTGCCCTGCTGACAGGTGTCACCAAGTTCGGCAAGGTTAGTGTTTTCAGCGACCTGAACAACCTGCGGGATATTTCCATGATTGACCAATATACAGAAATTTGTGGTATCAGTGAAAAGGAAATTCATACCTGTTTTGAAGAAGACATCCATGAACTGGCTATAGCTACAAAGATGAGTTACGAAGAAACTTGCAAAGAGCTGAAAACCAATTATGATGGTTATCATTTCACGGAAAACGCAATCGGGATGTACAATCCTTTCAGTTTACTGAATACCTTCGCCAACCGGCGCTTCGGCAGCTACTGGTTTGAAACAGGGACTCCGACTTACCTGGTTGAACTGCTCAAACTGCACCATTATCCAATCGAGGAGCTGGAACACATCGTTACCAGCCAACCGGTATTGGACAGCATTGATACGGCTTCTACTGATCCTATTCCCGTCATTTATCAGAGTGGCTACCTGACAATCAAAGGTTATAACAAGATGTTCGAAAACTACACGCTAGGGTTCCCAAACCGGGAAGTGGAGCAAGGATTCTTCAAATTTCTCCTACCCAATTATGCCTCTGTAAGCGTGAGCAAGTCACCCTACCAGATCCAGTGCTTCGTGGAGGAAGTCATGGAAGGAAAAGTGGACGATTTCTTTGAACGGCTGAAAACGATGTTTGCCGATATTCCTTACGAACTGGCACGTGACCGGGAAGTGCACTATCAGAACATTCTTTACATCATTTTCAAACTGATGGGTTTCTATGTGCAGGTGGAATACCGTACGAACCGGGGACGGATTGACTTGGTGCTCCAGACAAAGGACTACGTGTATATCATGGAATTTAAACTTAACGGGAGTGCAGAAGAGGCACTGGCACGAATCAAGGCAAAAGGCTATGCAGAACCTTTTGCCAAAGACAACCGTACAGTCTATAAAATCGGAGTCAATTTCAGTGACGAAATCCGGAATATTCAGGAGGTGAAGATAGTAACGGAGAAATAATATCACATACTATCCAATCACTACCGCACTTACTCTAGCTTCCTAATAAGAATATTCTCTTCTTTATTCATAAAAAATGCTCAGGCAAGCAAAATACTTACCAGAGAGCTCTTTTTTATCGGATAATCCCTGTGTCACTGTCCTTCAACTGGATGGAGCGGTTGACAGCGCGGAACTTGCGTCCTTTGGTCAGTCGCCTCGTCACGGTCAGGTTGACGAGGTTGCAGGCATCGCGACTGTAGAGGACGGTGGTCTTTTGGAGATTCCGGTTCAGAACTTCCGATTCGAACATTTTGTATTTGTGTTGAAAGGGCTGTTGCCAGATAAGGGCAAACTGCCAGTCTTTGTAGCTGTAGGCGGCCTTCAGGGCGATGTCGCCTCCGCTGTAGCCTTTGGTTTCCCCTTCCAGAAAGCGGGAACCGTTGTCGGTGTAGGCATGGAGGGAGAGGTTGCCTAAGTAGGCGTTGAGGGCTCCCGTGGCAAAGTAAGACGTGTAGCAGTGGGTATAGTCGTGGCCGAAGTTGAAGCAGCGGAACAGTCCTCCGTAGGCCGTGACGGAGAGTTTTTCCGGCAAAAGCCAGTAGCTTACATAGGCCATGGCCTGCAGGGCATCAATTTCTTTCTGGTTGCGCTGGGTGTAGATGAACCGATCGTCGGACGTGCGTTCGTACACCGCCATGTTGGGGTGAGGACATTTCTTGTAGAAGCCTTGCGCATAGGCTTGCAGGCGGGTGTCGTTGTACGACAGCCGGAGGGTGTGATACATCTCCCGGTTGGGCTTGAGGTCGGGACTGCCTACGGTCCATTCCATGCGGTTGGTGCGAATGGCGGCATCGCTGATCATGGCCACCCGTGAGGTGCGTTCGTTCAGTTGGAAATTGTAGCCCAGTTGCAGGGAGTGGGTGAAGTTGTAGTTCAGGGCTGCTTTCGGACAGAAACTCCAGTAATTGTACGAATGGGCTTGCTGACGGTAGTGCAGGTAGCTGCCTCCGATGCCTGCCGAGTAGCGGAGTTTGCCCCACGTTCCCTTGATTTCGGAGAACAGGTACACGCGGTTGTGGTGCATGGGGGTGACGGAAGAAACATCGCCCGTATATTCATTGTTCGTGTATTTCTGGCTGTAGTTGAGGCCGGCAGAAAGGGTGAAGGGTTTCAACCGGTTTTCGTAAATGGCCTCGCTCAGCAGGGAGTAGGTGCATCCGTCCACGTCGTAACGGTAGGGCGAACCTTCGTCGTAGCTGTCGGAGGAGCGGGTGCCGATGTACGTACCCACGGCATTGAGAGTAAGCGACTGCCGGGAAGTGAACTGCTGGAAATAGTAGAGGTCGAGCACCGGACTGCTGCTCTGGCTTTGTTGCTGTTCGAGGGCGGTGTACGTCTGTGCCCCGTCTACAATCTGTTTCTGACTGAAATCACCCGGCACGTGACTGAAGTCGCCGCTCAGTGAAGCCTGGAACACGTAGCGGCTGGAATCGGCCAGGTTGTAGGTCAGTTTCATCTGGTTGCTCAGGCTCCGGTTGCGCGAGGTGAGGTCATTACGCTGGATGGTATAAATGGAACCGTCGTTCAGGTGGTAGTGTGCGGTTTCCTCCGTCCGTATTCCTTTAAAATCCCGGTAGCCGAAGCTGTAGTTCAGCGACAGCTCACTCTTTCCCGTGTTCCATTTGCCGTACACCGTGTAATCGCCGTCGCGGGTAGTCAGTGCCTGGGTGAGCGAGGTTCCTAAAGTATATCCGTTGTCCGCCCGTCGGGTAGTGATGTCAATGACGTAGGCAATGCCGTCGCCATAGCGCACGCCGGGGTTGTCGATGAAGTCAATCTTGCGGATACTCTTCGGGTCGAGCGACAGCATCTCTGCCTTGTCCGCAATGATGCCGTTGATACGAATCTGTACACCTCCCCGCTGGTCGATGGCCGAGATGCTGTGAGCCACCTCGTCTACACGGATATTCGGTAAGGTGAGTTGCTGGAGCAGACTGTAGCCCGAACGGGAAGAAGCTTTCTGTCGTTCGGAGGGATAGAGCAACAGGCCGTCGGTTTTGTGGATAATCCGGTCGGCTTTGACTTCCACTTCTTCTAATTCTACGCTGGATGCTACTTCCTGTGCGAGAGTGGGGAGGGCCAGCAATAAAAGAAGAAAGATGCTGGCCAGAAGTCGGGAGACGGTCAGCAGAAGCCGGCTTTCGGCCTCCTGCTGGAAAAGTAATCTGAGTGTGTTCATTTGTTCCTGTGTGTAAATTTCGGGAACAAAAGTAAGAGGCCGTCACGAAGGTGTCAAAAACCGACGCTGACATTTGCCTGACAATTCGCTGTCAGCTTTTCAATTCGTTGATTTCCAGGGAATAGTTTCGTCCTCTGTCGGCCACAATTTTCAGTCGTGTATGCTCCTCTACGATGGGTTTCAGTCGGCGGATAAGGGTGTAGAGCGTATCGTTGGCATCGTCTTTCTTGGGCCAGAGTGTTGCACAGATTTCCTCTTTCGAGATGGAGTGGGAAGGTGACTGCCAGAACAGCCGCATCAATTGCTGTTGCATGGGGGTGAAACGGATAGGCGTGTGGTCGGTACCGTAGAAACGGTTGTCCGCAGCTGAATACGTCAGTCCCCCGAAATCTTCGGCAAATTGCGTACCAACTTCAACCGGTTGTCTGCATCCTTCGGCGAGTTGCAGTACCAGATTCTCTTTCTCTCTTTTCCGTAAATACAGCATCGAACCGATGGCCCAGAGGATAGCCACTACCATCAGCCCAGCAGGCAACCATTGGTCGGACATGCCGAATATGGCTGCTGCCGACAGACGGGTATAACCTTTCAGGGCCAGTATCTCGCCTGAGTGTCCGCTCTTTATCATCAATGTATCGCTGTAGATGGCCTGTTCATCCATCGAACCGCCCTGATACTCCTTATCTACCACATCGAACGTGAGGAAGGAGGTTTCCTTCAGTCGCCGGTTCTTCAGGTGTCGGCAGAACCGTTCGTCGGACACGGCAATCAGTACCTGTCCGCCCGAAGTACGCCGGAGCTGCTTGTATGCCCGTATCGTGTCTTGCGTCACAACGGGTTCCTTCTTTTCCAGTAAAGTCAGTGCCAGTGCCTGATTCAGGTCGGCTGTTATTTCGTTTCGGGTCACATGGTAGTTATGAAGCCCAGCCAGCAGGGAAGTCAGCATCAGCACCAGAAATACGGTGACGGATAATAGTCTGCAATTCATAAATATCGGAGTTGGTTTCTGCAAATGTAATGAATTCTGTGTTCCCTGATAGTATCCGAGCGATATAAATATTATCAAAGCATAGCCAAATACATATACCATTATTGACCATGATTTCAAACTAAACACTTTATTCCCCACTTTCAAAATCCTGGAGTTCCTTGAGTCCCGACTCTATTTCGGCAATCGAGCGCTTATCCCAATACATATAACCTAAATACGTAGCCAACGCTCCCACAAGAAACATGATTCCATCAGAAATCATCAGCTGCACACTGCGATAGTGATGATGAATGATAAACACCGAAACAAACAATCCCAATGCAATGAATGGTGTGCAATATAATTCGCCTCTTATCCGGCGCTTGTAGGCTATTACCCATTTTCGCAAATCCAGCAGCGTTGAGGTCTGCAGGTCGAATTTATACAAAAAACGGATACTCCATAATGAATATAGAATAGTAGCCGGAAGTACGGTATAAACTATCCACAAAACCTCCTGCCGGATAGAAACATGCATAGCAGCCAGTGGAATAACCACCAGAAAGCATAAGAGCAGGCCTATCGCCAGAAGATTGGCTCTTACCAGACGGTCGCGGGCTGTCGAGATGCGTTTCTCAATCAGTTCTTTGGCTACTTTACGATTCAGTACTTCACTCTTTCGCAATTGTTCGTTCAACAATTCCCAATTTTCCTTCAATTCATCCAGTTCCATAATCTTAACAGTTTATCGGTTCGACATTTTTTTCAGTTTATCTTTTATACGGCTCAAACGTACGCCGACATTATTTTTGGAAATACCAAGTATCTGTGCAATTTCATCATAACTGCGTTCTTCCAACCAGAGCAAAATCAGAGCTCTTTCCAGAGGATTCAGAGTTTGAATGAGCTGATATAGCTCACGCAGCCGGTTCGACTTTTCTCCGTCGTCATCGTCATCAAAAACTTCCAGATTGACAGGAAGGGTTATGGCCTCAACCTGATGCTTAGACTTGCGCAGAAAGGATATGCATGTATTCAGACTGATGCGGTATATCCAGGTAGCCAACAAACTGTCGCCACGGAAACCTGGGTAAGCACGCCACAGATTCAGCACGGTCTCCTGATATAAATCATTCAACGATACAGTATCCGAAGCATACATATAGCATACCTTGTAAATAACCCGTTTATGCTTTTCGAGCATATCCAGAAAATCTTTTTCTACTGATGATTTCTCCATAATCTGTTATTTCATATTTTTACTGCATTAGTCGGTAAAAAGAGAAAAAACTTACACCTAAAAGAAAATAAAAACGCCACAACAGAAAAGTCTCCTCTCCCATTGTGGCGTTTTAAACGGTATTTAAATCTGCTTAAATGCTAGAATTATTTGTATTCTTCCCAGCTCTTGATAGCAATATCGTCAATACTCATTGAGCAGAATGCATTGATGAATGCACTTGCCAGACGTGCATTGGTTACCAATGGAATGTTCAAATCCACTGCAGCACGACGAATCTTGTAACCATTTTCGAGCTCTGTCGGAGTCAAGTCACGCGGAATATTTACTACCATATCGATTTCTTTCTTATGCAGCATTTCCAATGCCTGTGGCTGTCCTTCTTCGCTTGGCCAGTATACACGTGTATTCTCTACACCGTTTTCTGTAAGGAATTTAGACGAACCGCCTGTTGCAAAGATGTTGTAGCCTTTTGCCTTGAGAGCACGGGCAGCCTGCAACAGGTCTACTTTCTGTTTCAAAGTACCGGTAGACATCAGGACATTCTTTTCAGGAATGCGGTAACCTACAGAAAGCATTGCCTTCAATACTGCACACGATGTATCATCACCAATACAGCCTACTTCACCAGTAGAAGCCATGTCTACACCCAATACAGGGTCGGCCTTCTGCAAGCGGTTGAAAGAGAACTGGCTGGCCTTGATACCTACATAGTCAAGGTCGAAGAGGTTCTTTTCTGGTTTTTCAACCGGCAATCCCAACATGACTTTGGTTGCAAGTTCGATGAAGTTTATCTTCAATACCTTGCTTACAAATGGGAATGAGCGAGAAGCACGGAGGTTACATTCGATTACCTTGATGTCATTTTCACGAGCCAGGAACTGAATGTTGAACGGACCGGAAATGTTCAGCTCTTTTGCAATCTGACGAGAGATACGTTTGATACGACGAACAGTCTCTACATACAGTTTCTGCGGCGGGAACTGGATAGTTGCATCACCAGAGTGCACACCGGCAAACTCAATATGTTCAGAAATAGCATATGCCACGATTTCACCGTTCTGTGCCACAGCATCCATTTCTACCTCTTTGGCATGTTCGATGAACTGGCTCACTACAACCGGATGTTTCTTAGAAACGTTTGCCGCCAACTGCAGGAATCTTTCCAGCTCTTCCTGGTTAGAACATACGTTCATAGCTGCACCAGAAAGTACGTATGAAGGACGAACCAATACCGGGAATCCTACTTTCTCGATAAATGCATTGATGTCTTCCATTGAAGTCAACGCGCTCCACTCCGGCTGGTCTACACCGATACGGTCGAGCATAGCCGAGAACTTGTCGCGGTCTTCTGCATTGTCGATGCTCTTGGCAGAAGTACCCAAAATGTTTACTTTCTGCGCATCCAGACGCAAAGCCAGGTTGTTAGGAATCTGTCCACCGGTTGAAACGATAACACCGTGTGGATTTTCCAAGTCAAGGATATCCATTACACGTTCGAATGTCAATTCGTCAAAGTACAGACGGTCACACATATCGTAGTCGGTAGAAACAGTTTCTGGGTTATAGTTAATCATAACCGAACGGTATCCTTCCTTACGGATAGTATTCAATGCCTGAACACCACACCAGTCGAACTCTACAGAAGAACCGATACGGTAAGCACCTGAACCCAGTACAACAATCGACTTATGGTCACCCAGATAATGAACATCATTAGCTACACCGCTATAAGTCAGATACAGATAGTTAGTCTGTGCAGGATATTCAGCAGCAAGAGTATCAATCTGTTTTACAACCGGAACGATACCTACACTCTTACGATAGTTACGTACTTCCAAGATACCGTCTTCCATATCTCCCTGATAACCGATAGCACGAGCCACCTGGAAGTCAGAGAATCCCTGACGTTTTGCACGATACAGCAAATCTTTAGGCAGCTGAGAAAGCTGTGTATGGTTATTACCCCACTCATGCAATTCTTTTGAAGTCTGCATGATATTCATCAACTTGTCTAGGAACCATTTGTCAATCTTAGTAAGATCGTGAATCTGATCTACTGTATAACCAGCACGCATCGCTTTAGAAATAACGAAGATACGCTTGTCGGTCGGTTCGCGGAGAGCCTTGTCAATATCTTCGATTACCAATTCTTTATTTTCAACGAAACCGTGCATACCCTGGCCAATCATACGAAGACCCTTCTGGATAGCTTCTTCGAAAGTACGACCGATAGCCATTACTTCACCTACCGATTTCATAGAAGAACCCAGCTCACGGTCAACACCGTGGAATTTACCCAAATCCCAACGAGGAATCTTACATACGCAGTAGTCCAATGCTGGTTCAAAGAAAGCAGAAGTTGTTTTTGTTACAGAGTTCTTCAGATCGAACAGTCCGTAACCCAATCCGAGTTTAGCAGCCACGAAAGCCAAAGGATAACCTGTAGCCTTAGAAGCCAGTGCAGACGAACGGCTCAGACGAGCATTAACTTCGATTACACGATAATCCTCAGATTCCGGATCGAAAGCATACTGTACGTTACATTCACCCACGATACCGATATGGCGGATGATACGGATAGCCAGTTCACGCAGTTTGTGATATTCACTGTTTGTAAGTGTCTGCGAAGGAGCGATAACGATTGACTCACCTGTATGGATACCCAGTGGGTCGAAGTTTTCCATGTTACATACAGTGATACAGTTGTCGAAACGGTCGCGCACAACTTCGTATTCTACTTCTTTCCAGCCTTTCAAACTCTTTTCAACCAATACCTGAGGAGAGAAAGAGAATGCTTTTTCTGCCAAGACATTCAGTTCTTCTTCGTTGTCGCAGAAACCAGAGCCAAGACCACCCAAAGCGTATGCAGCACGAATGATAACCGGATAACCCAGCTCTTTTGCAGCACGGCGTGCATCTTCGATATTTTCTACCGCTTCACTCTTGATTGTCTTTACATTGATCTCATCCAATTTCTGAACGAAAAGCTCACGGTCTTCTGTATCCATGATAGCCTGAACCGGTGTACCCAATACGCGAGTATCATACTTCTCGAAAACACCAGCTTTGTAAAGAGCGACACCACAGTTCAAAGCAGTCTGTCCACCAAACGACAGCAAAACACCATCCGGACGTTCTTTTTCGATGACTTTCTCTACAAAATAAGGAGTTACAGGCAGGAAGTAAATCTTATCTGCAACACCTTCTGAAGTCTGTACAGTTGCAATATTAGGGTTGATAAGAACGGTTTCAATACCTTCTTCTTTAAGTGCCTTCAGAGCTTGTGAACCTGAATAGTCGAATTCGCCGGCTTCACCGATTTTCAAAGCTCCAGAACCTAACAATAAAACTTTCTTTATATTATCTTTCATTGTAACTTTCTATTTTTATGTATTAAAGCAACTTTTCTGCCGTATTACAGCAACTTAACAAACTCATCGAACAGGAATTCCGTATCAGTAGGACCTGAAGCAGCTTCCGGATGGAACTGAGCAGAGAACCAAGGATTCTTCTTGTGACGGATACCTTCGTTAGAACCATCATTCATATTGATAAACAAAGGTTCCCAATCGGTTCCCAGTGTATTGTTGTCCACTGCATATCCGTGGTTCTGTGAGGTAATGAAACACTTTTCAGTTCCTACCATACGCACCGGCTGATTGTGACTGCGGTGACCATATTTCAGTTTATAGATTTTAGCACCTCCTGCTTTTGACAGCAACTGGTTACCCATACAGATTCCGAAAATAGGAAGTTTTTCGTTCTGCATTGCCTTGCGGATATTCTGTACGGCAGCATCGCATGTATCCGGGTCACCAGGACCATTAGAGATAAACAGGCCATCAAACTCCAGTGAATTGAAGTCGTAATTCCATGGAACACGAATCACTTCAACATCGCGTTTCAACAGGCAACGGATAATGTTTGATTTCACACCACAGTCTACAAGCACTACTTTTTTCTTGCCTTCGCCCTCGTTATAACGGATAACTTCCTTGCAAGAAACCTTGTCTACATAGTTCACTCCGGCATATTCAGCCTGCGGGATGTTGTCTGGCTCGTCATCGAAGACGATTTTACCCATCATTACACCATGCTCACGCAATACTTTGGTCAGTTCACGTGTATCGATACCTGTAATTCCAGGAATCTGCTCACGTTTCAACCAATCACCCAAGCTTTCGACTGCATTCCAGTGAGAATACTTTTCGCTATAATCGCTCACAATAATTGCCTCGGCATGGATTTTCTCGCTTTCCATAAAATGAGGAAGACCGTTTTCTCCGAAAGTAAACGGAGGAACACCATAGTTACCCACCAGCGGATAAGTCAGCGTCATGAGCTGGCCTGCATACGAAGGGTCTGTCAAGCTTTCTGGATAACCGGTCATAGCCGTATTAAACACAACTTCACCTGCTACCGGTTTCTCATAACCGAACGACTTGCCATGAAAGCGGCTCCCGTCGTCGAGGATTAATGTTACATTTCTCATTACCTTAAATTATTCTGTATCGTTTGTTTTGTTACTTAAAATCTTTTTTATGCTATTCAGTTTCTTCCGGATTAAAACTGATAATACTTTTCAATATAGTCTATGAAGACTTTATTAAGCATCTTGATACCACCTGGTGTAGGATAGTCACCACTGAAATACCAATCTCCCGTATGTTTCGGACAAGCCTGATGTAAACCTTCCAATGTCTGGTATACAATTTCCACTTTTGCCTGTGTACCTGCCGGAGTTAACAATTCGACAATCTTCGCCGAAATTTCTTCATCCGTAAACGGTGCATATACATCCTTTACATAATTCACCATTTTCTCTTTTGGCAAGTTTTGCTGAGCCTTGCATTTACGATAAGCCGAAGCAAGTACATCCTTCATGCCTCTTTCGATCAATAAAGCAACAGCTGCCCGGAAAGCAATGAACTGCTCCATGCTTGACATATCTATTCCGTAGTAATCCGGATAACGAACCTGCGGTGAAGAAGATACAATTACAATCTTCTTAGGATGCAAACGGTCCAAGATACCGATAATGCTTTGTTTAAGAGTTGTACCACGTACGATACTGTCATCAATGATAACCAGATTATCTACATAAGGTACCAAGCTTCCGTATGTAATATCGTATACATGAGCTGCCAAGTCATTGCGTGTATTGCTTTCCGCAATAAAGGTACGCAACTTAATATCTTTTATGGCTACCTTTTCACTACGAATACGTTGTGACAGAATTTTAGCCAGTTCCTCGTGAGCAGGATTATGTCCTAAAGCTTCAATTCGTTTTACCTTCAACTGGTTGAGATAATTATCAAATCCTTCCAGTATACCGTAATAAGCAACTTCTGCCGTATTTGGAATAAAAGAAAAAACTGTATTTTCTATATCATTATCTATAGCCTTCAAAATAGGGTTAACCAGTAACTTACCCAATAATTTGCGTTCCTGGTAAATGTCTACATCACTACCGCGGCTAAAATAGATGCGTTCAAAAGAACAAGCTTTTTTCACTTTAGGCTTGTTAATCTGCGCCAGACGCATCTGTCCTTTCTTATTAAGCAAGATAGCCTGCCCAGGCTGCAACTCATGAATATCAGCTGCACCGACATTGAAAGCAGTCTGGATAACGGGGCGTTCTGAAGCCAACACCATAATTTCGTCATCCATATACCAGAATCCCGGACGAATGCCCCAAGGATCTCGTACGGCAAAGCTTTCGCCACTGCCCGTCATACCACAGATAACATATCCGCCATCCCAAGACGGACTGGAAGTTTTCAGTACATTGGTAAGGTCGATATGCTCTTCGATATAATGAGTTATATCCATACCTTCCAATCCCTCTTCCTTACTGCTCTGGTAAAGACGCTCTACTTCTCTATCCAAGCGATGTCCTACCTGCTCCAGCATAATATATGTATCTGCATACTTGCGCGGATGTTGGCCGGCAGCCGTAATTCCGGCAAATATCTCATCTACATTCGTCAAATTAAAATTACCGCACAATACTAAATTCTTAGCACGCCAGTTGTTTCTTCTTAAAAAAGGATGTACATACGACATTCCATTCTTACCTGTAGTAGAATAGCGCAAATGTCCCATATAAAGTTCGCCAGCAAAAGGCAGACTTGTCTTGGCAAACTCAGCATCAGCCAGTTGTTCAGCTGATAAGTCCTTATAACAATTATGCACATTCTGGAAAATCTCGGTAATTGCTCCCGAGCCTAATCCTCTTTCACGAAAAATATATTCTTCACCAGGATTCGCCTGAAGCTTCACACATGCTAATCCTGCAGCTTCCTGCCCACGGTTATGCTGTTTTTCCATTAAAAGATAAAGCTTGTTCAAACCATACATCCAGGTTCCATATTTTTCCTGATAATACTCAAGTGGCTTGAGCAAACGTATCATAGCGACTCCACATTCATGCTTAATTGGTTCCATACTGCGTGTTTTGTTTGGTTAATCTAAAATATACTTTACCCTATGCATATACGAAAAAACGCCCGGATTTGCCGAAAAGCAATTCCGGGTGTCTTACCTATATTTAATGAATAAATATCGAATAAATAAAAGGGGAATATGGTATCAATAATAAGAAAAAACAGATAATCAAAAGAAAATAGTTTCTTTTGCCCTGCTACAAATGTATAACTTTTACCTTTCTTTATAAAAACAATACCACTCATTGATAAAAGATTCCTGCCTAATTTTCGTGCAAAGATAAGAATATCTTATAACATAATTG
>USQO01000032.1 GCA_900556845.1 uncultured Bacteroides sp.
CGGCAGCGTCAGATGTGTATAAGAGACAGGTATTAACTGATAAAAGAATACAATTATGAAAAAGACATTGGTTTTAGGTATTATGATGATTTCTATGGTACTATCAATTCAGAAGGTTAGCGCCAAAGACACATTTATTTATGGAGAAAACAATAATGAGTTGATGGTTTCTACGCTCAACGAAGATGGTAAGACTATTACTCCGAAATTGAAATATAAGTATCAGTACGATGATAATGGTCGGTTGATAGAAAGAAAGGCTTATAAATGGAATCGTGAGGTTGAATGCTGGGAACCTGCTTATCTGCTTATTATTAACTCTAATGATAATATCGCTATTATGGACTATGCAGAGTGGAGTGCAGAGACTGGCTCATTTACTGAAAACCAGAAGCAGAGTATTTACTATTCTGATAGTGTCAATCATTTGGTAACATATACAAATGACTTCTCCCGAAATGAGATAATGAGTGGTATATATTAATCTTAAAAGAATTGATAAAGATAAAGCTTATGAAAACAGTGCGTATTTTAGGATTTGTAGTAATCGTTATAATCGTATTATTTGCTTCTACAAGTGGATTTAGAGGATTTCAGGATGGATGGGATTCAGTATCCGAAACACTGGCTGATGTTAATGCCGTTTCGCTGACATTGATTCCGGATAAAGACCTGCTCCCCGACAGTATTTATAATGCTGAATTACAGAGAAATGTACCGTATAGACTTGAAAGTATCCAGACTTTTGTAGCGCACAATAATAATGTATATAATAAATTTATTCCTTTCGTTTTACCGTTCATTCTGTTCTTTATATATGGCTTCTATTGTTTGGTGAGACTGTTGATAGATATCTGTCAGGATAGAGTCCTTACCAGAAAGAATGTCCGCCGTATGCGTTTCTTTATTTACTCTTTTATGTTGCTTCTTGCTTTTATGGAAGCTTCACAATATATGGAATACGTGCAGGCAGTGAATGAAGTATCTTTGCCATCTGGTTATATGGTAGAAGATTTCGGATTGAAGTATCCTTGGCTTTTATGCATTCTTCTGGCTTTATTTGTAGAAATCTTTGCAAAAGCAGAAAAGATAAAGGAAGAAAATGATTTGACAATTTAATAGGAATAGAATTATGAGTGAAATTAAGCCCGATAAAAAACTTGTAGGATATTGCGAATTTATTTCTGTGATAACAATAATAGCTGCAGCTATGTACGGATTTCCTAATATACTGGATCTTTGTTATGAGCTGGGAAAGGATGATAGCGACACATTTATATGGCACGCTCTTGTTGTGGGTATAGAGAGTTACGCCATAATGTTTGTAGGGGTTCTGTCGTATGTGATGGTTCGTAATGTGAAGCGGGGGAACATTTTCAGCCGTGTGAATAAACGTATTCTGAATGCCATAGGTGTTTCAACAACTTTATCCGGAATATTTATAAATATGGTAATTCGTTTAAGTCCTCTTGAAATGCCGACTGAGGTTTGTGTGTTATTTATAATCTTGGGGATGATGTTTGTATTGACCGCTTGTATTTTCGAGATAGGAATACGAATGAAAGAAGAACAGGACTTAACTATCTGACAAATAATAAACGAATATAAATATGCCAATAATAGTAAACTTGGACGTAATGATGGCGAAGCGCAAGATTTCGCTTGGTGAACTGGCCGAACGTATAGACCTTACTCCGGCAAACCTTTCTATTCTTAAAACAGGAAAAGCCAAAGCTATACGTTTTTCTACTTTAGAAGCAATCTGTAAAGAACTGGATTGCCAGCCGGGAGATATTCTGGAGTATAGAGAGGAGTAGTTTTACAGGATGGAAAAAATATCAGTGCAGGATAATCTTTTCATAAGTGAGATAAAGATAGGTCTTTTTACTGATATAAGTTTTTCATTTTTGAGTAATAAGTCTGTCTTTGTTGTGACAAAGACAAAAACTGCTGACTTTCTTAACCTAAAGATAACGTAGTAATAACATTAATTCCCATAAGGAACGGTTACTTTTGCTCGTGGAAGGTTTGATAACCGGTTGTGTGAATGATAAAAAGAAATATAAATTCTATAATTGAATGAATTGTATGAAACAGGTTTTTAAAACGATGTTTGCCTCTGCTCTTGGAGTTGTGATAGGCATGGGAATCCTTACCGTAATAGGAGTCTTTGTAATAATGGGTATCGTTGCCGGTGTGGCAAGTGGCTCTAATGAAGTATACACTCCAAAGGATAATACCGTATTTACATTAAAGTTGGACGGTACTATTTCCGATCAGGTAGTTGATAACCCTTTCGGTCAGTTGCTGGGTGAAGAAGCCGAGGGGATGGCACTGCAGGATGTGATTAAGGCTATCCGGAATGCCAAGAAGAACGATAAGATAAAGGGCATTTACTTGGATGCCGGTAATATGGGTGGCGGATTTGCCAGTTTCGAGGCAATTCGTCGTGAATTGCAGGACTTTAAGGAAAGTGGTAAGTTTATTGTATCGTATGCAGATGCATATACTCAGGGTACTTACTATTTGGCCAGCGTAGCCGATTCTGTATTTGTAAACCCGGAGGGTAGTGTAGCTTTGGTGGGATTGTCTTCACAGGGCATTTTCTTTAAGAACCTGGCTGCCAAGTTGGGTATAGAGTTCTATATCTTTAAGGTGGGCACTTACAAGAGTGCCGTAGAGCCTTATTTTATGGATAAGTTCAGCGATGCTAACCGTGAACAGTTGACTTCGTTCCTGGGCAGTATTTGGGGAAATATTCGGGAGGATGTCTGTAAATCGCGTGGCATAGATGCCCAGAACTTCGACCGTTATGTAAACGAGGGTATGGCCATGAAAGCTACACAGTTGGCTGTAGATTATAAACTGGCCGATGCAATGGCTTATCGTTATGAAGCTGAGGCTTGTGTGAAGCGTCTGGCTGGTCAGAAGGTGGATGATAAGCTGGTGAGTGCTAGTGTCAAGAAGATGATTTCGATTGCTGATGGAGTAAAGTCTAAACAAGATAAGATCGCTGTAGTTTTTGCCGAGGGTGAAATACAGTCCAAATCAGGTTCGTCGGTAGATATGGGAGATGCGGTGATTACTGAAGATTTGGCAGAAGACCTACGTAAGCAGGCAAAAGACAAGGATGTAAAGGCGGTTGTACTGCGTGTGAATTCACCAGGTGGAAGCGCTTATGTATCCGAACAGATTTGGAAGGCAGTAGTGGAGTTGAAAGCAGTGAAACCGGTTGTGGTATCGATGGGCAACTATGCAGCTTCGGGCGGTTATTATATCTCGTGTGCAGCCAATAAAATTGTGGCCGAACATTCCACACTTACAGGTTCTATCGGTGTATTTGGGGTCGTAAGAAATGCTGCCGGTACTTTCAAACTGCTGGATGTGACTACAGATGTGGTGAAGACTGGTACTTATGCCGATATGGGAGATATGAGCCGTCCGCTGCGTGAGGATGAAAAGGCTTTGATTCAAGGAGGTGTGGAGCGTACCTATGATTTGTTCCTGACACGTTGTGCCGACGGACGTGGCTTGCCGAAAGATTCTGTCGACTGTATCGGTCAGGGCCGAGTTTGGACGGGCGACCAGGCATTGAAACGTGGCTTGGTAGACCGTATCGGTGGAATGGATACTGCGGTTTCCGAAGCTGCAGCATTGGCAGGTATAACGGACTACTCGGTAGTACAGGGTAATGAACAGAAGAGTTTCTTCGAAAAATACCTGGGCAAGATGCAGGGGGATGTTCGTATGACTTTGTTGCGTTCAGTGATGGGAGAAGAGAGCTTCCAGATGTATACTACCTTGCAGCGCATGAAATCGGTATCGGGTATTCAGACACGAATGCCTTACCTCATTCAGGGATTCTAAGCTTTGCTTGATGATTTTATTTAAGGGTGATGTCGTCTGCATAACTGCCATTGGGATTATGCAGGCGACATGCTTGTTTTATATTATTCGCTGGCACGCAAACGGCTGAGAGTTGAGAGCGTAATGCCCAGATAAGAGGCAATGAGTCCCAGATTAGCACGCTGACATACGTCTGGAAATTGTTTTTTGAACTCTTCGTAGCGTTCCTTGGCTGGCAGTGTGAGACGTTCTTTATGGCTTCGGTGAAGCCGGCGGTATTCATTCTGGTGGATAATGCGTCCCCAGTTGCATAATTCGAGGTTCGTTTCGAACAGCTTTCTCAATTCGGTGATACTGATGCGGTAGGCCTCTACTTCTTCGAGGGCTTCGACATATTCTTCGCTTTTTTGATTGTAATACAGCTCGTCCATACTGAAAACAATGCAGCCTTCTTTGCCAAAGGAGGTGGTTATTTCTTCTCCATCTACAATCCAGTAGGCTCTGAGGAATCCTTTCTCGATGAAATAGGCATATTTGCAGTAGATGCCTTCACGGATGAGCTTGTGCTTTTTGGGAAAATGACACAGCGTGAGATGGGACTCCAGCTCTTTAAGGGTAGCATCGGAAACTGGATATTGGCGTCTCATTGTTTCAATAATGTTTTTCATGAGTCTTTGGCTTTATTTTACTGCAAAGATATGTTTTTTATGATTATTCTTGTAGTTTTGTGTGAGATTGATAATCATCATGAGCAGACTAAAGTTACAGATTATGATAAAGAGTAGTATTTGGACAATTGCAGGGTGTATGGCTTTATGCCTTTCGGCCTGCAAAGGAAACCCCGGTAAGGTGGAAGTGAAGGAAGATGCGTATTATTTGCTGGTGGGCAGTTATGCTCCGGCCGAAGATGAGGGTATTAAAGTTTATGCTTTTGACCAGCAAACCGGACAGAATCAGTATCTGAGTGGACTGAAAGGTATCTCGAATCCTTCTTATCTGCAGGCTACGGAGGATGGCGGCAAGGTTTATGCTGTATCGGAAAATGAGGGGGAGGATGCTGCGGTATGTGCCTTGCAGTTTGACAAGGAAAAATCAGCTTTATCGCTGTTGGACAGGAAACTTACTGACGGAGGCGCTCCTTGTTATGTAGCTATATCTCCAAAGGAGAATTATGTAGTAGCCGCCAATTATAGTGGAGGAAGCATTTCCGTCTTTCCGGTGGGAGAGGATGGCCGATTGGAGGCATGCAGACTGATTTCCTTTACCGGTAAGGGAGCTGATGCGGAACGGCAGAGTCAGCCGCATTTGCATTGTGCATTGTTTACTCCTGATGCTCATTATATGCTTGCCAGCGATTTGGGAACAGATAAAATCCACGTTTTCCCGCTTGATGCTTCTTTGGGTTATCCCAAGACTGAGGATATGTTTGATATCTTGCTTGCTGCAGGCAGTGGTCCGCGGCATTTGGCTTTGTCTCCCGAGGGGAAGCAGATTTATGTTATGACAGAGTTGTCGGGAGAAGTGGTAGCTTTGTCGTATGATGAGGAAAAGCTGGACACCATGCAGTGTGTGCTGGCTGATACTTGTCGTGCGGGAGGAGGTGCAGATATTCACGTATCGCCAGATGGGCATTTTGTCTATGCATCCTGTCGGTTGCAGAATGACGGAATCGCTATTTTCGAGGTATCAGAAGACGGTAGTCTGACGAAAGTGGGATACCAGCCTACGGGCATTCATCCGCGGAATTTCGTAATTACGCCTAACGGAAAATTTTTGCTTGTAGCATGCCGTGACAGTAATGTGATAGAAGTCTATGAAAGAGATACTGATACTGGTTTGCTTGGAGAAACTGGAATAAAGATAGAGACTCCTAAACCGGTTTGTCTGAAATTTGTGAAACGTTAAGGGAGATAGCTGGTAGTGAAAAAGCCACTTCTGTGTGGGGAATACCCTTGCAGAAGTGGCTTTTTTAGGATATGTGTTTGAGCTTGCTTATTTGCGGTCAGCTTTCAGGCGGTCTGCCATGGCTTTAGCCAGTTCTTTAGCCTGAGCATAGTTGTCGGCTTTCATAGTTTGTTTCATTTCAACCGGATTGCCTACAACTTCGAATTTCAGTTTTTCGGTAAATTCGCCCAGCTTCTTCACGGCTGCACTGGCCCAAGTGAACGAACCGAAGTAACCCATTACGCGGTTTTTCATGTCGCGGGCTGCAATTTTGTTCAGCAATGATTCCAGTTCCGGATACAGGTTCATGTTATAGGTAGTACATCCTACAATCAGACCTTTGTATTTGAAAATGTCTGCCAGGATGTATGAGTGGTGTGTATGCGATACATTGTGCAGGATGATGTTCTTGATTCCCTGTTTGCTCAGTTCTTCTGCAATGGCTTCTGCCAGTTCTTCGGTGTTGCCATACATAGTTCCGTATGCAATTACTACACCTTCTTCTGCTTCATAGCGGCTCAGTTTGTCGTACATATCGATAACCTGAGGGATTTTTTCTTCCCAAACCGGACCGTGTGTCGGACAGATTGTAGTAATGTTGAGGCCACCCAGTTTCTGAAGAGCTTTCTGTACCGGGTTACCGAATTTACCGACGATGTTTGCATAGTAACGGCGCATTTCGTTCCAGTAGATGTCGGTATTGATGTTTTTGTCGATACAGCCTCCATTCAGTGCTCCGAAACAGCCGAAAGCATCACCTGCAAAGAGGATACCTTCTGTTTCGTCGTAAGTTACCATAGTTTCAGGCCAGTGCACCATCGGTACCAGATAGAAACGCAGGTTGTGGTGTCCCAGCTTCAGGAAATCACCGTCGTTTACTACGTAGCGGTCGCCTGTTACACCGTAATAGCCTTCAACCATGTCGAAGGTTTTCTTGTTACCTACCAGTACGATGTCAGGATAGTATTGTTTAATCAGTGCAATAGAACCCGAGTGGTCTGGTTCCATGTGGTTGATGATAAGATAGTTAATCTTACGGTCGCCGATAATGCTGCGGATTTTTTTCAGATAAAGTTCAAAGAAGCAGACATCTACGGTGTCTACCAATGCTACCATCTCATCGTCTGCAATCAGATATGAGTTGTATGATACGCCATAAGGCAATGGCCATAGGTTTTCAAACAGTGCTTTGGTGCGGTCGTTTACACCAACGTAATGTACTTTTCCTTTTATTTCCATCTTTTATTTGAGTTGATAAATTATGTTGTTATATTGTTGTTCGGATATTGTTTACCTTGCCAGGCATCTCGTTCGCGAAGGCGTTTTTTAACCTTGTCGGTAAATTCATGATTTTTTAATCCCCAGTCAGGAGCTATCAGTAATGTCTTTGGGGATTGTGATACGAAACGTTCCAACACAATGTCTGGGCGGAGATGCTCGATGTAGTCTATCACTAGGTCAATGTATTCGTCGGCCGTGAACAGATGGAACATTTCTGGATTTTCCTGATACTCATGCGCCATTCTGGTTCCTTTAATCAGTTGCAGTTGGTGTAATTTCAGGGTAGTAATGGGTAACTGTGATAAGCAATGGGCTTGGGCTATCAAGTCATCACGCGACTCACCGGGCAAACCTAAAATGACATGGCCGCCTGTATAAATACCACGTGCGGCAGTCCGTCGGATAGCTTCCTGGGTACACTGGAAAGTATGACCGCGGTTGATACGTTTAAGCGTTTCATCGCTGGTACTTTCTATTCCGTACTCCACAAGAAGAAAAGTGCGCTTGGAGAGTGCTTCCAGATAATCCAGCAGGGTGTCGGGCATACAGTCGGGACGTGTACCGATGACTAACCCTACGACTCCTTCTACTTGAAGAGCCGACTCGTACATTTGCTTGAGTTGCTCCAGTTCGGCATACGTATTGGTATAAGCCTGAAAATAAGCCAGGTATTTCATCTCCGGATATTTACGGGCAAAGAATTGTTTGCCTTCTTCCAGTTGCTGTACTACGGTCTTTTCCGTTTTGCAATATTCAGGATTGAAGGTCTGGTTGTTGCAGTAAGTGCATCCTCCATACCCTTTCGAACCGTCCCTGTTGGGGCAGGTAAATCCAGCATTGACGGAAATCTTTTGTACTTTATACGGAAAATGACTGGCAAGAAAACTGGCTAAATCGTTATATCGTATGCGCTCTTCCATTATTTCTTATTTGTAACGGCTACAAAGATACGTATATTTTTTCTACCTTTGCTGCAAACAATATTAAATCATGCTCAGAATGAAAAAACTTTTTGCACTCTTATGTTTATTTTTAGGTGTCTTGACGCTTCAGGCACAGAAGGTGACATTGCAGGACGTGGCTCAGGGAACCTACAGAGCATCGGGCATTTATGGTATTAAACCGATGTTGGACGGAGAGCACTATACGCAGATTAGCAGTGACCGGAAACGGATTGTGAAGTACTCGTTTAAGACTGGAGAAGAGGTAGAAACCATCTTTGATGTTACGACTGCTCGTGATTGCTCGCTGACTTCTTTTGATGACTATATCATGTCGCCGGACGAGCGCCTGATATTGATTCAGACAGAAACAAAACCTATTTACCGTCGTTCTTTTACGGCTGTGTATTACATCTATAATGTGCGGAATAACAAGCTGGAACCGCTGTCGAACAACGGACCGCAGCAGGTGCCTTTGTTCTCGCCGGATGGAAACCAGATTGCTTTTGTGCGGAACAACAACATTTATCTGGTAAAATTGCTGTTCAACAACAGTGAATCGCAGGTTACGAAAGATGGTGAGTATAATAAAGTGCTGAACGGTATACCAGACTGGGTGTATGAAGAAGAGTTTGGCTTTAACCGTGCATTCGATTTCAGTGCCGACAGCAAGATGCTGGCTTATATTCGTTTTGACGAATCGGCTGTGAAAATGTTCTCTTTCCCCTGGTATAAAGGAATGGCTCCGGAGAAAATGCAGTATGAAACTTATCCCGGAAGTTATGATTACAAATATCCGAAATCGGGTATGCAGAACTCACTGGTGAGTGTTCATACATTTGATATTAAGAGCAAGGTGACCCGTACAATGGATTTGCAGTTGGATAAGGAAGATTATATTCCTCGTATCCGTTTTACTTCCGATCCGGAGAAGCTGGCTATCATGGTGTTGAACCGCCATCAGAATCGTTTTGATCTTTATTTCGCAAATCCACGAAGTACGCTTTGTAAAGTTGCTATTCGTGATGAGGCTCCTCAATATATCAAAGAGCAGGCTTATGCGAATATTGAGTTTTTTGACAAGAATATTGTCATGATGAGTGAGCGTGACGGTTATAACCATCTGTATTTGTATACAATTGGCGGTAACCTGGTGAAACAGATTACGAAAGGAGACTTCGAAGTGAAAGATTTCCTGGGATGGGATCAGAATGCAAATGTCTTTTATTATACCAGCAATGAAGAGAGCCCGCTGCGTACGGCTGTCTATAAGATAGATGCCAAAGGAAAGAAAACCAAACTTTCTACACGTGTGGGTACTAACTCGGCAATCTTCAGTCATTCGATGAAATATTATATCAATACATATTCTAGCATCTCTACACCTACACGGATTACAATCAATAATAATCAGGGTAAAGAGCTGAAAACATTGATGGACAATGCTGCACTGAAAGAAAAAGTGGCTCGTCTGAATATGCCGATAAAGGAATTCTTCACTTTCACTACTTCGGATGGCGTGAAACTGAATGGCTGGATGATGAAGCCGGCTAATTTTAATCCGAATAGAAAGTATCCGGTTATCATGCATCAGTACAGCGGTCCCGGTTCGCAGCAAGTTATCGACCGTTGGAATATCGGAAGTTTCAGCGATGGAGGTATGTTCGAAGCGTATATGTGCGATAAAGGATTTGTTATGGTTTGTGTGGATGGTCGTGGTACAGGTGGCCGTGGCGCTGCATTCGAAAAGTGTACTTACATGTTCTTGGGTGTGAAGGAAGCCAAGGATCAGGTAGAAACAGCCAAATATCTGGGTACATTGCCATTTGTGGATAAAAACAAAATAGGTATCTGGGGATGGAGCTTTGGTGGATATACCACACTGATGTCAATGAGTGAGGGTACACCGGTATTCCGTGCCGGAGTGGCTATTGCTGCACCGTCTGACTGGAAATTCTATGATACGGTTTATACAGAGCGTTTTATGCGTACACCTAAAGAAAATGGTGACGGATATGCGGCTTCATCGGCTATCCTTAGAGCTGACAAACTGCATGGAAGCCTGTTGCTGATACATGGAACGGCTGACGATAATGTACATTTCCAGAACTGTGCTGAATATAGCGAAGCGCTGGTACAGGCTAACAAACAGTTTGATATGCAGATTTATACGAATCGTAATCATGGTATTGCAGGGGGAAATACCCGCAATCATTTGATGAACAGGGTGGCAAACTTCTTTATGGAGGAAATGAAATAATAGAAGAAAAAATTATATCTTTGAGCGATTGTCGTGATATGGCAGAAACAGATTGCCGTATCGTGACAGTCGCTTTTTTTTAATCTTAAATTGAAAATACTTATGGAGCATGTCAAGAAACCTTCCTGGCTTAAAATCAATATCGGTGTGAACGACAGGTATACAGAAACGAAGCGGATAGTAGATACGCACGGCTTGCATACGATTTGCAGCAGTGGTCGCTGTCCTAATATGGGAGAGTGTTGGGGAAAAGGAACGGCTACGTTTATGATTGGAGGTGATATCTGTACACGCTCCTGTAAGTTCTGTAATACGAAATCGGGGAGACCTCTTCCGTTGGACGGTAATGAGCCGGAAAGTGTGGCCTGTTCGGTGCAATTGATGAAATTGTCGCATGCTGTAATAACATCGGTGGATAGAGACGATTTGGAGGATATGGGGGCTTCGCATTGGGTAAAGACTTTGAGGAAGATTAAGGAACTGAATCCTGCTGTAACGGTGGAAGCGTTGATTCCGGATTTTCAGGGTAATCTGGAGCTGGTAAAGCAAGTTGCAAGCTGTGGTGCCAATATTGTTTCGCATAATATGGAAACAGTAAAGCGGCTTACACCGGTAGTACGTAGTGTGGCCCGATACGAAACAAGCCTGGAGGTTATTCGGGCTATTGCCGAAACCGGAGTAACTGCAAAATCTGGTATTATGGTGGGACTGGGTGAAACCGTATCCGAAGTAGAAGAATTGATGGATGATTTATTGGAGTATGGATGCCGTATCCTGACTATCGGACAGTATTTACAGCCTACGCATAAGCATTATCCCGTAAAAGAATATGTGACACCCCAACAGTTCGAGGCATATAAAGAACTGGGCTTGAAAAAGGGTTTTGCAGAGGTGATGAGCGGTCCGTTGGTACGTTCTTCCTATCATGCTGAAAAACAGTTGAAATTTTGTAAGACACAATAAACAAATCGGGCGAAATGTTTGTTGATAAGAAATAACAGAAAAAGAATCGGCATTATGAAATTGTTATTACAAAATAAACACATCATCGTTTCCCTGGGTTTGCTTCCTGTTATTTTGATGATGGTTTTTATACATTTGTTTCCTTCTACACCTACCTTGTTTGTTACGTTGCTGATAAGTTTGTGCATACAGGCTTATGAAGTCTTGAAACTGAGAAGCTTTAATCTGTTTTTGTTTCATGGCATGGTGGCCATGACTGTATGTATTTTAGTTCGCTCTTTTACAGGTTTCTGGCTGATACCGAACGGCTATCTGGTACTTTCGATAGAGGTGCTGATGTTGCTGTGTTCTTTTGGACATCTGGTATTTCCGCATTATTATGAAGCCTTTTTACGGAAACATGCTTTGCGTACAGAGGTCAATTACAGATTAGAAGCTAAGGTCATTGTTGTATTGGTTTCTTTTCATTTATTGTGTCTGTTGCTTATATTCAGGCTCTTTTCTCCTTTCCCTGAACATTTTGCTCATTTTTTAAGGTGTACTTCGGCTATTCTGTTTTTTTTACTGTGTCTGCTGTTTAATATTATAGGAGTCAGGTTGTTGCTTAGAGAGGTACAAAAAGCTCCTGTCATTCGTGTGGCTCCGATCTGTAACAATAAAGTGTTTCTTACTCCCCGGGAGGTTACTGTCGAAGGAAAGATTGTGAAGGAATGGGACTTACCGATAGAATCAATGTATTTGATAAGAAATATGTCGGTGGAGGATTATGTGAAGCGGATAACTCGTAATTTTGTACCGGCCCATATAGAACCTCGTTTCAGTTTGAAGCATTATGGTTGTATGCGGCTTAAGTGTTGCCAGACCATTTGTTTGTATTTGCTCCCGCTTACTGAGGAAGCAGATTTGCAAGGCTTGGAAGGTGATTTCTTTTCATTGGATACAAACTTGGAAGATGAGTCGGAAGAGCATCGTTACAGTTGTACGTTGAAAGAGGAGTTTCCTTATTTACGAATGGCTGGAGAATTGTGGCAAAATTATAAGTAAGATATGATACGAAAAGTAAAACAAGAAGACGCAGCAGCTATTGCTGCTATCTATAACGACTATGTAAAGCATACATGTGTTACTTTTGAAGATGAGGAGGTAAGTGTTGCCGAGATGCAAAAGCGCATAAGTGAAATCTCTTCACATTATCCTTATCTGGTTTATGAGGCTGAGAATGGTGAGATTACAGGATATTGTTATGCGCACGGCTGGAAGGAAAAACAGGCTTACCGATTGACTGCAGAAACAACTATTTATATTGCATCGGCCTTTCAACGGCAAGGAATAGGGAAGGCTTTGATGAATGAACTAATCGTTAAATGCAGGGAAGCTGGTCTGCATGTACTGATAGCTTGTATTACCTATCCGAATTCGGGCAGTGAGAAACTACATGTGGGACTGGGATTCCAACAAGTTTCCCGTTTCCATGAAGTCGGCTATAAATTCGGGCAATGGCTGGATATTTATGATTTTGAATTGCGGTTATAGAGCCTTTATTTGTAGATAAGGAAAATGCAAGGGATTTTGTTGATTTCAGGCAAATGTCCTTTCCATTCTTTGATACTTTTAGTTTTTATATATTCTCCTTCACATGTAATATTAGCAGCAATACACAATTTTGTTTGCGGACGGCAGTTATGAAGCAGATCCTCCATCATTTTCTGATTACGATAAGGAGTCTCGATGAACAATTGTGTCTGATTTTCGCTGTAAATGCGTTGTTCCAGTTCTTTGATACGTTTGGCACGAGCTGCTGGTTCGATAGGAAGATACCCATGAAAAGCAAAACTTTGTCCGTTAAATCCTGATCCCATGACTGAAAGAATAATAGAAGACGGACCGATTAAGGGTACTACTTTCAGGTTCTTTCTCTGTGCAATAGCTACAATATCGGCTCCAGGGTCGGCAACAGCCGGACATCCGGCTTCCGAGATAACTCCCATTGGACTTCCTGCAAGTAAAGGTTTCAGATAGCCTGAGATTTCTTCGGCTGAAGTATGCTTGTTTAAGGGATAAAAAGTTAGCTCATCTATGTTGATGGAACTGTCCACTTTTTTCAGAAAACGGCGGGCTGTACGTACTTCTTCTACGATGAAATGTTTTATTCCAAGAATTATTTCTTTATTATAAGCAGGAAGAACTTTTTCAATTGGAGTATCTCCTAATGTCGTTGGCAGTAAGTACAATGCAGCTTCCATAAACTCTGAATGTCAGTTTAATTTTCTATTTTTATATGATTCATTATCTCGTCATAATTGGTGGCTTCTAGCAATTGCTGGTAGGTAACATCTTTATTTTGCGACATGTATAAGTCAATCAGATGTATTCCAAGCCATAATCCAATCATCGGAGGAGTATCTTGGTCCATAATTGAAATAAACGGACTTCGGTTAGTATATCCTTTTATAAGGAGTGAATTTGAACTTTTTAAATGTCCTTTCCGAAGTATCCATTGCCATAATTCTTTTTTATGTGTCTTACACCAGGCAATGTCTTCTTGTCTGTACCCTAGCTCTTCTTCCAATGTGTTGTATTTCAGTATCTGATATACAATCCAATGAATTTTTCCATGATGCAGTATTACATCCTGAAGTGTCCGCTGGTTGTTTTCTTGCGGAAATGGGTATAAACTCAATAAATAGTAGAAAAAACAATCAGGAACAATTCGTTTTGGAGTCATGGTAAAGCTCTGAAAGTCGTAATAGTATTTCTTGTATAGCGGGTAATCTTGCCCCATATACTTATCAATACTAAAAGCTACCAGGCTATCACCAATAATGACTGACTGATTCAATGCAGAAACTAGTGAAACAAACTGAGGGATGACAATGTCAGGAATATGTTCACGGAGTTTATTAAATCCTACACTGAACTTTTCTTCTATTTCGCTCATATTTTTGAATTTGCTGGTCGCATCATTCATAAGTGAGAGCAGGGTAGGGTCTGAATAATATTCCTGTAATTTGTCGTTGATGTGAATATCATCTACTGTTCCTAAAGTCAGAACATCTTCTATTAGCATTTTGGTCGTTTTCGGATAGTTCATGTTCATTTTCTGAAGGGCAGTAAAGCTGTTTGTTGTTACAAACTCCTGCTGGAGTTTATCGTATCGCCATACTTTTATTTTAATATCAGGAACATAGTCATCCTGCTTCTCATCATGAAGACAAGAAGAAAGAATGACTATGCTGCTTAATATGAATAATAGTTTGCGAATCATTTGAAGGATTAACCGTAAATGATATTTCCGTTTTCGTCTTTGTACTCGTCTAATCCTTTTTCGTAAGTTGCCATGGCACGCAAACTCATACCTACGCTAGAGAAACCTCCATCGTGGAACAAATTCTGCATAGTTACCTTACGGGTAAGGTCAGAGAACATTACGATACAGTAGTCTGCACATTCATCAGCAGAAGCATTGCCAAGTGGAGACATTCTGTTTGCAAAGTCGAACAGCTTATCCATACCTTTCACGCCAGATCCGGCTGTAGTCATTGTAGGTGACTGTGAAATGGTATTGATACGTACATGGTGTTCACGTCCGTAAATGTATCCGAAGCTACGTGCTATAGATTCCAGCAGAGCCTTGGCATCTGCCATGTCGTTGTAACCGTAGAATGTTCTTTGAGCTGCAACATAGCTAAGCGCAACGATAGAACCGTATTCATTGATAGCATCCAGTTTTTTTGCTGCCTGAATCATTTTATGGAAAGATACAGCTGAGATATCTAATGTCTTGTTCAGCATATCATAGTCCAAGTCATCGTAAGTACGTTTTTTTCTTACGTTAGGAGACATACCAATAGAGTGGAGAACGAAGTCGATTTTTCCACCCAAGACTTCCATTGAACGTTTGAATACATTTTCAAGGTCTTCTACATTAGTAGCATCGGCTGGAATTACTTCACAGTTTAATTTTTCAGATAAAGCAGAAACCTGTCCCATACGTACAGCAACAGGTGTATTGGAAAGAGTAATCATAGCACCTTCCTCAACTGCTCTTTCAGCAACTTTCCATGCGATAGACTGTTCGTTCAATGCGCCGAAAACAATACCGCGTTTTCCTTTAAGTAAATTATAACTCATACCTTTTATTGTTTAATCAGTATTTATTTGAAATGCAAAGATACAAAAAAACTTAAAATAAAGTCCCTTTTTGCACAAAAAAGAGAAAACTATGCAGATTATCTTGATAATTAGCGGGCTTTTACAATAAAAAAACCTGCCCTCCAATTTAGGAAAGCAGGTTTGTAAGTCTTTAAAGACGATTCTGACTATTATCCCAAAGAGATTGCTTCTGAAGGACAAACATCAGCGCAAGTACCACATTCAGTACACATATCAGGATTGATAGAGTATTTGTCACCTTCAGAGATTGCTCCTACTGGACATTCATCGATACAAGTACCGCAAGCGATACAATCGTCACTAATTACGTAAGCCATTGTCGTAAAAATTAAGTTATTATTAGTACTAATTTGTTGATGCAAATTTATAGGTTTTTCCTTATGGTTGTTGCTTGGAGTATCATTATTTGTGTAATTTGTAACAGGTCTAAATAATATCAAGGGGTTTGTAAAGCCTTGTATATAGTCTCCTGTATCCGTGGACGTATATTCAGCCGGGTCAAATTTTTCTGGCTGTAAGGATTCGGGTAAATTCGGTTGCATAGAAAGACCATGACGATGTCATTTTGCGGGTCTGCCCATGCGCATGTCCCCGAGAATCCTGTATGTCCGAATACACAGGCTGGAGTTTCGGATGCACAGGGACTGTAATGTGCATTATCGGGGTCGGGCTTATCAAAACCTAGTCCCCTCCGGCTTTTGGAAGACTTCATGGTAGTAAACAGCTTACAGGTTTCTTTGCTCAGAAAGCGCTGATGGTTGTATACACCTTGATTTAGCAACATCTGAAAGATGGCAGCAACTTCAGGGGCTGAGGAAAACATGCCGGCATTACCGGATACACCACCAAGGAAAGCTGCAGCTTCATCGTGAACAAATCCTTGAAGAGGTTTTGAGCCACGCAGAAAGTCTTTGCTTACTGTAGGTATTATTTCTTCTTTCTTGAATTTCCGTAGCGGTTGATAAGCTATCCGTTCCAGTTTCATAGGACGGAAGTATACGCTGTCTATAAAAACATCCATCGTTTGCCGGGTAATGCTTTCTACCGCTTCTTTCAATAGCATAAAGTTCAGACAACTATATCTGTAATTTTTGTTTTTGGGTGAAGCTTCTATAATACGCTGTAGCATGATGTCTTTAAATTCCTTCCTTATATAAAGATTCTCTGCTATCTGTATAGGATAGGATTTAGAGGGAAGAGGAGATACCCATTCTGTTCTATAGTTGAAATCGGTACAGGCATATAGATTGCGTCCTATCTGAATGGTGTGACAAGCGTCTCTTCTGTTCTTGAATAATCCACCTTTACAACTTTTTAAATCGATAGCATCTTTATAGAAGGGGAGATAGGCTGGCAGTCCCGATTCATGGAACAATAGCTCCTGAATAGTGATATTCTCCTTGTTGGTCCCTTTGAATTGAGGCAGAAATTTAGAAATTTTGTCGGTCAGGTTTATTTTTCCTTCATCGTATAACTTCATGACAGCCAGAAGCGTGCCGGTAGCTTTACTTAGCGAAGCCAAGTCGTACAGATGCTCCGGACGTACTTTCTCTTTTGATTCGTAAGTGACGGTTCCAAAGCATTTGTCATATACGATATTTCCTTGCTTCATAACTAGAATATGACATCCCGGATAGGCTTTTGCTTGAATCCCTTCCATGGCTATTTCATCAATTTGGTTTAATACAGAAGTGTTTATTCCTGTTATTTCGGCTGATTGACTAATACTTTTAGATGGAGCATTTAAAGTTATTCCTGTTCCAGCTTTGAACGTATCGCCCAAATCGATAGACAAACGTCCGTTTGCCATGGATTTACCAATAATAATATCGGCTACATGTTGTTGAACAATTGCTTCTCCAGTATGGGCAGCGATGACAGCTTGCGCTTTTTTCAGTATGGATTCCTGCCCGCGTAAGGCTGCAAGAGGAGTAAAGAAAGCCATGACAGTAGGTTTCTGTGCTGACACTTGGTTCAGTAATTTGGCATAGCGTAGATAATGGTCGGATTCGATAGCTATAATGACGCGATTTGCTTTCTGAATCCTGTTGAACAGTGATTGGGAAGAGTCGGGATGCAGGTTAATCCACTGAATGCTGATTGATTTACGCAGTTGTTCGTACAACGGATGCATTCGTGAAGGAGATTTGCTGATGCTGACAAGCAGGTTACCGGAAGAGTTGGCTGAAACTGGCAACTGATTGTCACGATTACTGATTATCGTAACAGCTTTTTTCTTCAACGTATTAACTAGTTCTTTAGCTTCGGGCGTATTGATTCTGTTCATAATCTGGCCCGACTGGATGTATGGAGTCTGTGTGAGGCCTAGAATGTATTTGTAAGTCAGCACTTTTCTGCATTTCTCCGTAATTTGTTCTTCGGTAAGTGAGCCTTGCTTTAGTGCGGATAATACTCCATCCATCTCTTTCTTCAGATTCCTTTGCACCAATATCAGATCATTCCCTGCTATCAGTGCCTGTGCAGCAGGATGTCCATATCCGGCTACTCCATGCATGGCAAGTGCATCAGTGAAAGCAAGTCCGTCAAATTGCAATTCATTCTTTAGCAGCTGAGTTACAACGGCATGTGAAAGTGAGGCCGGCTTCTGAGTGTCCAGTGCCGGAATAAGCAAATGACCTGTCATCATACCACTGATGCCTGATGTGATGGCCATTTTAAAAGGAATCAGCTCAATACTGTCAAGCCGGGCCCTGTCAAAATTCAGCTTTGGCAAAGATTTGTGAGAATCGGTTTCTGTATCACCATGCCCCGGAAAATGCTTGCATACAGCAATGACACCTCCGTCTTCCAGACCTTTAGCATAGGCCGCTACCTGACGGGCTACTTGCTGAGGATTACTTCCGAATGAACGGGTGTTAATAACGGGATTCTTCGGATTGTTGTCGACATCGGCAACAGGGGCAAAGTTGACATGTACTCCGATTTCCTTGCACTGGCGGGCTACCTCTCTGCCATAGGCATAAAGCAGGCTGTCTTCCGAGATACATCCTAAAACACGGTTACGCGGGAATGAAACGGTTTGCTTTAAACGCATAGCCAGGCCCCATTCTCCATCAAAAGTGAGCATCAGCGGTATTTTGGCAAACGATTGTGCGTAATTTGTCATTTCAATCTGACTTAACACCTGTCCGCCAGAAAACAATAAACCGCCAATGTGATATTCGGTTACTGCTTTTTTGATGTCTGCTTTGCCATATTGAGTAATCTGTGGACTTACCGTGTGGATAAACAACTGTCCGATTTTTTCTTTTAAAGTCATCTTTTGCAGTTGCTCTTCCACCCATTTATGGCAGTTTATACTGTCTTTTTCAGCCGATTTGATGAGGCTTGGGCATACTTGTCCCCATGCCGTGACAGATATCACGACGGTGAGCAGCACTGATAGTAACCGATGTTTTATCATGATTTATTTTTGATTGAAGGTTAATGTAAATTTACCAATGTAAGAGCCGTTTTTCCCCATTTGCTGAACCGGGACTTCTTTCCCGTCCAGATTTTTTATCCATACCGGCTTGTCGAAATAAGTGTGCGAGTGTCCTCCCAATACAAGGTCAATGTTGCGGGTCTGTGAAATCAGTTCGACATCCGACAATGGAGCCGTTGACTCGTAACCCAGATGCGAAAGGCAAACCACGACATCACATCCTTCTTGTTCTTTCAAGATATTGGCAACTCTTTGAGCTTCCTTTATCGGGTCTTTGAAAGTAATGCCTTTACAGTTCTTTTCCTGAACGAGTCCCTCTAATACCGGTGACAGACCGAATACGCCGAACTTAATTCCATCTTTCTCAATGATAACATAGTCCTTTACAAGTCCTTCGAGTGCGGTTCCTGTAACATCGTAATTGGAGCAAACAACGGGGAATTTAGCCATACGGTACAAACGAGCCAGATTTTCGATACCAAAATCAAATTCATGGTTCCCGATAGTTGCCGCATCATAACCCATGGCATTCATCAATGCTATTTCTACTTCGCCCTTAAACAAATTATAATAAGGAGTTCCTTGCGAAAAATCTCCACAATCAAACAGCAAAACAGGTGAAGCACCGTTTCTTGTCTGTTCGATATAGGTTGCTCTTCTTACCACTCCGGCAGTGCCTGCCAGTTCCTGATCCGGTAAATTCTCCTGCATCGGTTCAATGCGGCTGTGTGTATCATTCGTATGGAGAATAATGATTTCCTTATGGCTTTGTGCAATTAAGAATGTGTACGAAAGACATAATATAAAGAGAGTGAATAATCGTTTCATGATATTACTGGATTATTGGATGATAATTCTGTTTTCTAGTTTGGCTTGGATTTTCTTTCCCATACGGGTCTGCGTTTCGATATGCTTTATAATCAGCTCCCGTAAGATAGCATGTTCAGGATACTGCTTGTCAGCAATGTCCTTCAGCGCATACATCTTGTCATTTCCTTCGGCCAAATAGTCAATCGTAGCCAGGAAGTAATCTTTCTCCGGGGTGATTTCTTTGCCGTTGCTCAGACTTGCTTTAATCAGTTCTCCTTTTTGAGAGATTACCAACTGGGCTCCGCTTATGCCTTCACCATGTACAGCTGCTATATTTTTGAAAAGCTCAAGGAGGTCTGTTCCTTTCATTTTTACAATACAGAGTGTGTTTTCAAACGGAGCTATTTCGAAGATATTGCCATAAGTAATTTCACCTGCAGGCAAATCATTTCGGATACCTCCCATGTTCATTAATGCAACATCGGCTGGCTGTCCGATATAAGGTGCTGCCGATTCCCGTAAAATATCAGCAATCAAGTTAGAAAGCGGACTTTCCGGTCGGCCTTTGGTCAATGTCGTTTCGGATGTACCGATTACACGGAGCATGATGCTGTCTACTTTTCCTTTGTAATGAGCTATCAGGCTTGCGGTTTCCGGATTGGGGTGCTGATCATACGCAGATGTAATTTTCACGGGTTCTCCTTTAATATCGGTCAGTGCATATTCCGTACGGCAGGCACAGAATGAAATCAGAAGAAGGGCATAGCCGGTGATTAGAGTTCGTTTCATATTGTTGCTTTATAAGTTTATACAGATAGTCCAAAAATACGGAAAAAAAAAGAATTATGAAATAGGGAATAAAATCAAAGGTCATAAATTTTGCCATGTGGAAAATTTTAGCTTATTTTGCAACGCTTTCGCGCAATCGCTGTCAAGAGGTGTTACTTGGTATGTTGCGTAGTAACGATA
>USQO01000033.1 GCA_900556845.1 uncultured Bacteroides sp.
ATATACGCTTTTACTTAATTAAGGATTTAAATATTAAAACTTCCATTTTTTATTGTTTAATATAAAATTTAGATTAAATTTGAGGCCGACTTAAATGATATACCTTAAATTTTAATGCTATGATTCAAAATGGAATGAAAGGAATTCGTAGTGTTTGTAAAGATACAATGCTAAGAAAAATGTCATTGTGTACTTGTATTACACTCTTTTCCGGACTGGCACTTCCTATGTCAGTAATGGCTTCTTCATCAGTTGCTGTAGTGCAGCAAAGTCAAAAGAAAATTTCCGGTTTGGTGCTTGATGCAACAGGAGCTCCTATTATTGGTGCCAATGTTCTCGAAGTAGGAACGACCAATGGTACCATTACAGATGTAGACGGAAAGTTTATACTGAACGTCTCAGTTGGTGCAGAGCTGAAAATTTCCTATATCGGTTATAATGACCAAATAATAAAAGTAGGAACACAGAGTGACTATCGGATTAAGCTGAAAGAAAATTCGGAAGCACTGGATGAAGTTGTGGTTGTGGGTTATGGAACACAGAAAAAAGTAAATCTCACCGGTTCTGTAGCCACTATCAAATCGGATAAGCTGATGAACCGTACTACTTCAAACGTGACCAATATGCTGGCCGGACAAATGCCGGGTGTAACGGTAATTCAGAACACTGGTCAGCCGGGAGCCGATGAAGGTATTTTGCGTGTACGTGGCCTTGGAACCATGGGTAACTCCAGTGCTATGGTTATTATTGATGGTGTAGAGTCTACCATGAGCAGTGTCAACCCCAATGACATTGAAAATATTTCTATCCTGAAGGATGCTGCAGCTTCTGCTATCTATGGTGTACGTGCAGCGAATGGTGTTATTTTGATTACTACTAAGAAAGGTCAGAAAGGACGCGCTGTGGTATCGTATGATGGTTATGTAGGTTGGCAGTCAGCAACTCGTATACCTAAGTTTCTGGACTCTTATAATTATGCAGTGCTGATGAATGAAGCTTATGAAAATGACGGTTTGAAAGCTCCATATTCCACAGAGGCATTGCAGAAATTCAAAGATGGAAGTGACCCTGACTTCTATCCAAATTCAGACTGGCTGGGAGCTTTACTGAGCGAAAACGGCTTGTTTCATAATCACTATCTGAGCGTAAAAGGTGGCAACGACAAGGTAAACTATTCGGTTTCATTTGGTTACCATGATAAAGATGGTTTGATAGCCAATACTGGATATAATAAATTCAGTGTACGTGCTAATATGGAAGCCAAAATAAACAAACGTTTGAAATTCAATACTAACATAGCTGTTTATCGAAGTAATATGACTGCACCGGCAGCCGGTATTTCTAATTTGATGCACTATGCATTCCGTGAAACTCCTGTTACTCCGATACAACTGACAAACGGTAACTATACTTTGTTTAAAAATGAGCATAATTCAGTAGCTTATGCCCGCGAGGGAGGTATCTATAAAGAAATAGGAAGTAACTTCCAGGGAAGCACTGGTATGGAGCTGGATATTGTGGACGGATTAAAATTGAAAGGTATAGCAGCTACTACTTTTAACCTGACAGATAACCCGACACATGTTAATACGATGAATTTCTATCAGGCAGGTTCGGATACACCGATAAAAACAACAACAAACTCTGTTACAAATTATGATATAAAGAGTATTGAGCTGAATCTACAAGCTTATCTGGATTATGGTAAAACATTTGGCAAGCATACCATTGGTGCAATGTTAGGTTATTCTCAGATTTACAGCCAGTATCGTTATTTGCAAGCATATAGAAAGAATCTACCGACATCCAATTCTTTGGACCAGATTAATGCGGGTGAAGTAACCGGACAGACTACTTACGGAACAGAAGTAGAATACGCATTACGTTCCGGATTTGGCCGTATCAACTATTCGTACGACGACCGTTATTTGTTGGAAGCCAATCTGCGATATGACGGTACATCCCGTTTTCCGAAAAACAGCCGTTTTGGTGCTTTCCCATCGTTCTCTTTGGGATGGCGTGTTTCTGAAGAAGATTTCTTTAATGTAAGCTGGGTGGATAATCTGAAACTTCGCGCATCTTGGGGGTTGTTGGGTAATCAGGAAACTGTGAATAGTGACGGCAGTACCAATAACTATCCTTATCAAAATACGTATGCTTTTGGAAATGACTATAGTTTTGGCAATGTCTTGTCACCGGGTATCTCAATAACAACTCCTATGGCTAACAACAATATCACTTGGGAAAAGACTGACCAGTGGAATGTGGGTGTTGATGCCGGTTTCTTTGCCAATAAGCTTACATTTACGGCCGACTGGTTCTTGAAAGAAACTCGTGATATCCTGTTACAGTTGCCGGTTCCTTATATGTTGGGTGTAAGTGCCCCGATGCAGAATGCTGGTGTAGTACGGAATACAGGTCTTGAGTTGCAGTTAGGACATAACAATAAGATAGGTGACTTTACTTACAGTATTGGTGCCAACTTCAGTTATGTAACTACCGAAATTTTGGATTTGAAAGGTGGTGACGTACCGGGACAATCAGTAGGTGATCCGTTGTGGGCATACTATGGATATGTATGTGAAGGCATTTTCCAGAGCGAAGAGGAAATAGCCAACCATCCTACCCAAACAATGGGACAACCCGTTCCAGGAGACTTGAAGTACGCAGACCTGAACGGAGATAAGGTAGTCAATAGTCAGGACCGTCAGGTGTTAGGTTCTTATTTCCCGAAAATCAACTTTGGTTTGAATCTTTCGGCCCAGTATAAAGGTTTCGATATCAGTGCTTTGTTGCAAGGTGCTGCAGGTGTAAAAGGCATGGCTAATCCGGAAATAACATATGCATTCTATAATGGAGGTAAGGTAACCGAGAAACACCTGGACAGATGGACCCCTGAAAATACAGATGCCACTTATCCACGCCTGTCGATGAGCGATTCCAGAAATCGTCTGACTTCCAGTTTTTGGGTACAGGATGCATCGTACGTGAAGATGCGTAATCTGCAGGTAGGTTATACACTTCCTGTCAGCCTTACAAATAAATACGGAATCAGTCGTATGCGTTTCTACTGCAGTATCGACAACCTCTTTATGATTACTGGTTTCGAAGGAGTAGACCCTGAATCAACAAGCGGTAACTACTATCCGTTGACCAGAAACTATTCTTTTGGCTTGAACCTAACCTTCTAAATTGTGGATATTATGAAACTTAAATATTATTTTATAGGATTGACTTTTTGCTGTGGACTCGGACTGAGTTCATGTAACGATAGTTTTCTTGATAGAATTCCAAAAGACCAGTTGTCGGACGAATCTTTCTGGAAAAACAGCGAGGATGCCACCAAGTTTGTAACCGGTATCTATCTGTGGTTGCCCGAACCGGAAAACCATACCATCATGACCGACTGCTATACAGACAATGCCATTCCGGTGCATGTAGGTGCCGAACAGGGTCAGTTGTCTGCAGGTACGGCTACGTCCGACAATCCTCACTTCTTGCAACTTTGGCAACAGGCTTATTCAGGCATACGTCGTTGTTTGGTATATTATCAGCATATTGGTGAAGTAGAGATGGATGCAACAGAAAAAGAGCGTCTGACGGCAGAAGTGCAGTTTCTCGAAGCATTCTTCTATTCTACCTTGTTGAAGTATATGGGTGGAGTTCCTATTTTGGACCATCCGCTGGAGCTGAATGAAAAAGTGCCTGCAAGAAAGACAGATGAAGAAACCTATAACTACATTGTCAGCCTGCTGGACAAGGCTGCTCCGCTGTTGCCTAATATCCGTACTTCGGCAGAACACGGTAAACCCAGTGCTGGTGCATGTTATGCATTGAAAGCCAGAATGGCATTCTATATGCATAAATACGATGTAGCCGAAGCTGCCGCTAAACTGGTGATGGATATGGGTGACTACGGACTGTATAATCACTATGGTGATTTGTTCCAGCCGGTAGCCGAACATTGCAATGAAATTATTTTCGACCGTGAGTATCTGGAAAATCCGAAAAACTCCAGCGAAGGAAGCGTTATCGGCCTTTTCTTTGCTCCTGTCATGATGGGTGGCTGGGAAGCACTTTCGCCCACACAGGATATGGTAGATGCCTATCCGTGTACGGATGGAAAAACAATTGCCGAATCGCCTCTTTACGATCCTGCCAATCCGTTTGAGAATCGTGACCCTCGCTTGAAATTCTCTATTTTATACAACGGAGCAGAAATTGCCGGTAAAGTGTTTGATATCAACAATATGGGTGACGGAAGCCATACACGTACCGGATACTCTATGCGGAAATATATTAATCCGGATAATGATGGTATAAACAACTACGACTGGACTAACTTTATTTATATTCGTTATGCAGAAGTATTGTTGACTTATGCCGAAGCCAGAAACGAAAATCTTTCTGCACCGGACAAGGCTGTATACGATGCTGTAAATGCTGTTCGCCAGCGTGAGAGTGTCAATCTTCCGGCGCTCCCTAGTGGCTTGTCTAAAGACCAGATGCGTGATGCTATCCGCCTGGAAAGACGACTGGAATTTGCGTTTGAAGGGATTCATTTGTTTGATACCCGCAGCTACCGGACAACAGAAAAAGATGTTACCAAACCAGTATATGGTGTAAACAAGGCTGGCGAGCAGATTTATATCGAAACCCGTAAGTTTAATCCACAGCGTGATTACCTGTGGGCTATTCCGCAAGCAGAAATAGATCTTACACAGAACGTGCTGGTACAGAATCCGGGTTGGGATTGATAGTATTAGGAATGTAAAAGTAGAGGGAACAGAATATTCTGTTCCCTCTCTTGTTTTTTAAGAGCCAGAAAAATGGTGTTGTTTTATTACTTCATTTCAAAGATGTACTTACGTTATTGAAATGATGTAGCTTTATTACAAGTGTAATTAAACTTTCTCACACAAGAGAGAAGGTTACCATGTACGGTTATACATAAAAACAGTAAAAATATAAAAGAATCAGTTTGTAGGATATATTGAAATACGTATCTTTAGGCCAAATGTTATTAACTCTATATGTTATACCTTAAATACTAGAGAGGGTTTTCAGGTAAAAATCCTTGTATTGAAGTTATATGAAAAGTATATTTCTACATGTTGCTTTTATTTTATTTTTTATTGTTCTTCTAGTTGCTTGCGATGAAGAAAAAAAGATAAGAAACCTTGGAGAGGCGGAATTGTATTTTGACGAACGTTTGTCTTCCATATCTTTGGATGGAGATTCTGCATTTTGGTTAGGCAGTGAAGCTGGAGATATCTGGTATATGCAGCAACGGCATTTGCAGTCATACAATATTGGCACTGACCGAATTTACAAGGTGTTGACAGATTCTGTTTTGTCTGATGGTAAAATCTGTTGGATAGGTATTCGTAATTCTGGTCTGCAAAAATGGAAGCTTGCAACAGATAATTCTTGCCTGGTGGAGAAATATTCCATTCCGAATAAAGGTTATAATTATTCTGTATACGATATTCTTTCCCTAAAGGATAAAATATATGTTGCAACCAGCCAGGGATTGTATGTAAAATCGTGTCAAGGAGCTGGGGAATTAAAGTTGCTTTATCCCTCGGACTCCAGTGAAACGGCTTGTTCCGGCAAGCCGTATATTGTTAATAATATCCGTTTATATGGAAAAAGTCATTTATTATGTGCCACTCAAGAAGGGTTAGTCTCTATAGATTTACAGCATGATAAAGTACAGGTATTTCATGCCGATGAACCCATTTATAATGTATCTGTGTATGATAATAAAGTTTATCTACTTACCCGTGGTAAATTGTATATAGAGGATATAACCGGAGTTGTGCAAAATGAGGTGGCATTGAAATTCTCTCCACGTATTTATTATAAATTGGGTGCTATTCATTATTTTTTGAATGAAACACATTTATTCCTTAGTGATGATTTGCAGTCATTTCTACAAATTCCTCTGCGAAGAAAGATTCCGCAATTTTGTAATAATGTATTGGCAACAGACCGGCTAAACGGTTTTACCCTTCTGTTAACAGAAAATGCATTGTGGAATATACCTCTTCATTTGGGTATTTTCAATGCCAATGGTGAGATTGTGGCATCATGTGTCAATGAGAATACGGTTTACTATGTTAATTCCAATAATGAGCTTTACAAACAAAATATAGGTGAAACAGTTGCCTCTAAAATTTTGGAAATACCTGATAACGAAGCTGTTTCTGGTTTAATGGCAGATGATCGTTATGTTTATTATATAAATAATAAACAGGTGTTGAAAAGAATAAAAGTAAATAGAAAGTATCTTGGCAATATGCTATTTTCTTCTGTACAGGTACTTTATCAGTCACCAACAAAGATAACTGCCTATTGTTTGAAGAAGGAGCATCAGAAAAGTCGGGTATATTTAGGGATTCAAGACGATTTGGTGTGCATTGACGGAAATGGGAATTCATTTTTAGTTGATGCATTACACAATAAATATATCACTTCGTTTTATTTATCGTCTCATACAGATAAGTTGTATATATCTACATTGAACGATGGTGTTTTTTATGGAGCCGGAGATAAGTTTCAGGTTATTAAGGGGACTGAGGATAAAACCTTTATACGTGATATCTCGGTCACAGAGGGACATAATGCTTTGCTGATGGTTTTGACAAATCATTATCTGTTCTGTCAGGAGAAAAAAGATTCCATTCCTTTGAAAAGTTTTAATAAGTTGCTGAAGGTTAATGACACTTTGTTCTATGCTTTACCAGAATATGGTTTGATGAAGTTTCTTATTGGCAAAGAAGGGATAAAAGAGTGTGGCAGCTATTTCAAAGATATCCGCTTTAATCCTAAAGCTGCTTTTGCCTTGAATGATACACTTTATTTGGGGTCGAATATAGGTGTACTGAAGCAAAGTGCTTTTACAGATAATGCTTCTCAATGGATAGATATGGAAACTTCGGTACCCAGTATCAAATATTTATTAGTTATTATCGTCTTTACTGTTGTTGTATTACTCATTTTCGTTCTGGAATATTTCAGAAGAAAACATAGCAAAAGAAAGGTAATCAAAACGCATTTGGACGATATTGCTGGTAGATTGGATAGTTTATCTTTAATGGTTCGCTATAGTGGCAATGATGTTCAGGAAGTAGAAAAATTGAAATCTATGTTCATTGCGATAGATATTAATGCTCCCGATGTGTCAGAGCAAATTAAACACCTGTCTGAACTAATAATGAAAAAGAACAGAGATATGGCTTTGGTATTGTCCAAGTATCTCGAAAAACAAATTATGCTGATAAGCGGATATAAAGTTTTTGAGAAAAACTTTTTGATTGAGACATCTCGAAAATCACTTGCCTCGGATAATCTGGAACTGATTTTTTCTCAGATAGAAATAAACGAGAAGTGGCTTAATGAAATTTCCTGTTTGAAAGAAAAAATGGGAGAATATAAGCGAAAACTGGAAGGAACAGTTAGCATAGAAGGTGTAAATGCAAATCTTTTTCGGGATATGGATATCCTTGCCGAGGCTTTGAAACGAAAAAAACTGTCTGAACTTTCCGGAGAAGCTCAAAATATTGAGGCTGAGTTTAACCATATCTTTACAGAAACAGCATTGTGTGCTGTGGCATATTATATTTCGAAAAATCTGGATAAGCTTCGTTGTCTGGAACCAGACAATGTTACTCAAGCCTTGATAGCAGAATTGGAGCAAATCCATATGGAGATGAAGGGAATGGACCGGATAGATCTTTTAAAAACTTTATATCCTATCAACAGTTATCTGGAGCAGATTTTTCTAAAAGATAAAATATGCAGACTAATGTGTGCTTATGTTTCTGTCAGAAGTAAGGTAGAGCGGGATAATGAAGAACGTATTATCAAAAAATTTGATACCAGATTAAATGAAGAGATTACAGAGAAAACTCAAGAAATAACGGATACAATGGAAAAATCTATAGCATTGTTTTATGAGCAGATGCTTAAGACAGACAAACATATTCTGACCGAGGTTCTTGAAATTACAAACTTTGGTAACCAGCCAGCCAGAGTCTTGGCTTTGCTAATGGGAAATCCTAAAGTGAAGCGCTTGTATATTCCCGGAATGTTAAATGTTTATGGAAATCTGAATCCTGTTATAAGCCGTCTGGTAAATAATAAATTGAAGGCAAATGATTCCTTGCTGAAGGAATATGTACAAAATAATCCGAAAAGTATGGTTTATTATTTTTTGCGGCTGATAGCTTGAACCAGCAGCTTGAAGTTTTAGCAGCAAATTAAAGTATGAATTCTGAAACCAAAGAATTCATACTTTTTTTGTGTTGGCTTAAATTTGATACTTTGCTGATTATCAGTGTTTTGAAAAAAGTTGCATCGCATCAAATCTTCAAATAATTATTTGCAACCTTTTTGCAGAGGCATCTCGCATACATTTGCAACATCGAAAACAAAAATCTACAAACAATTAAAAACTAGTATTATGATTAAAAAAAGTTTCTTTGTTGCCTGCTTGTCATTTGTAGCTGTGGCATCGTTTTCACAAGTGAAGATTAAAGATGTTAGAACAAATCCAGACCTCTATTTTTTACGTGCGGATGAAGTAGCTAGTAGTTTAAATCTTTTGCCTGCTCCTCCACAGCCAGGTTCTATTTTATTTATGAATGATGAAGCCCAATATAAATGGGGTAAACTTCAAAGAGATACACCGCGAGGCGATCAGGCTGCAGCCGATGCCCGTGTAAATGGAGATGGAGTACCCAATGCTTTTTCGGAAGCTTTTGGTGTACAAATATCGAAAGAAACAACTCCTGAGATTTATAGACTGGTGTTAGGTATGCGTGAGGATGCCGGTGATTTGGCAACTCGTGAAGCGAAAGAACACTATATGCGCGTACGTCCATTTGCATTTTATAATGAAATGACTTGTAATCCGGAACAGCAGCAGGAGTTATCAACAAATGGTTCATATCCATCCGGACATACCGCTATTGGTTGGGCAACTGCACTTGTTCTTGCCGAAATCAATGTAGACAGACAGAATGAGATTTTGAAACGCGGATATGAGATGGGACAGAGCCGTGTAATCTGTGGTTATCACTTCCAGAGTGATGTAGATGCTGCCAGACTTGTAGCCAGTGCTGTTGTGGCTCGTTTGCATGCGAATGAAAACTTCATGAAACAATTGGAAAAAGCAAAGAAAGAATTTGCGGAACTGGTGAATAAAGGCAAGGTGACCAAGAGTGAATTTACATCCAATAACTAATTATCTCCTGAAATCTGAAAACTATGAAACGGTTCATTATATTGACTTTAGGTTTAGCAATGATATATGGTGCTAATGCACAAGAGAATAAGTTGGAAATAAAGCCTTCTGGCCGTATTTTGCTGGATGGTGGTCTGTTTAAGGCTAACGAACAGGACGATAAATTCAACGATGGATTTGCCATTCCGGATATGCGTGTAGGTTTCGGTGCTTCGTATGGCGAATGGAAGGCAAAAGTTGACATGGGTTACGCATACGGAAAAGTAAACATGAAGGATGTCTTTATCCAATATAACTTTGATAAAGATTGCAACGATTTCCTGCGTGCCGGATATTTCATTCATCAATTTGGCTTGCAGAGCTCTACCAGTTCTTCTTTTAAGATTTCGATGGAAGAACCTGCCAGTAACCAGGCCTTCAACAATTCTCGTATGATTGGTTTGATGTATCAGCATACCCGGAAGAAGTTCTTAGGAACAGTAAGTTTCTTTACAGAATCGGATGCAATGAAAATGACATCAGACAAATTGGGAAACCAGGGAGTTGGTATGATGAGCCGTTTGGTATATAAGCCCCTGTGTGAGCCGGGAAGTATTTTCCATATTGGTTTCTCGGGTGCTTTCGAAACACCTCGGTATAACGCAGATTCGGAACTGAATCATCACGCTTATACCTTGTCGACAACATTCCCTACCCGCATAGCCAAGGTAGTGGCGCAAGAAGCTGTGATAGATAATGCTAAAATGCTTTATAAGTTTACGCCCGAACTTACAGCTGCCTGGGGACGACTGGGACTTGAAACGCAGTATTTTTATGTAAATGTGAACCGGAATGACAAGCCAAACTATAAAGCAAGCGGGGCTTATGGAACCATCCGGGCATTGGTGAAAGGAAAGAACTATAAATATTCTGATTTGGATGGAGGTATTGCTACACCGGATCCCGGCTCGATGGAACTCGTCCTTTCTTATAACTATACCGATATGTCGGACCATAAAGCAGGTGTGTTAGGAGGAAGACTGAATGACTGGTCGGCAACGTTCAATTATTATATCAACAAGTATATGATTTGGCGTGTACGCGGTTCGTATACAGCAACAACCGACAGGGCAGATGTACCTAATACAAAATTAGGACTGATAGAAACACGTTTGCAAATTAAGTTCTAACTTGGAGGTTTGGGTTATGAGAAATTTGAGTCGTTTATGGTTACTGACGGTGGTATTTCTTTGTCCATCGTTTGTATGGTCGCAAGTTCGTCGTTCTTCGGAGTTCAAGGAAAAATATACATTGAAGGAAGTAGTAGTTCTAAGCAGACATAACATACGCTCTCCTCTGTCGTCCAATGGCAGTGCTTTGGGCAAACTGACGCCACATCAGTGGACCGACTGGAGTGCAGCTTCGAGTGAGTTGACTTTACGGGGAGGTGTACTCGAAACAATGATGGGACAGTTTTTCCGAAAGTGGCTTGTAGATGAAGGTCTGTTTAAGGAAAATGAGGTTCCAGGTTCTGATGACGTAAATTTTTATGCCAACAGTATGCAGCGAACTATTGCTACAGCTCAATATTTTTCTTCCGGATTTATGCCGATTGCAAATCTGCATATAAATCATAGATATGCTCCCAGTAAGATGGATCCGGTTTTCTTCCCACGCCTAACAAAAGATGATGAGCAATTTTGCAAAGAAGCAATGAAGCAGATTTCGGCTATGGGAGGAGAAAAGGGAATACGAGGCATTAATGAGAATCTGGAGGAATCGTACCGGATAATAGCAGATGTATTGGATTTAAAAGATTCTCAGGCTTATAAGTCGGGAGAAGTTCGTGCCTTCGATGACTATGATACGAAGATTATTCTGAAAAAGGGAGAAGAGCCAGCAATGCAAGGTTCCTTAAAGCTTGCAAACTCAGCTTCGGATGCTTTTATTCTACAGTATTATGAGGAGCCGGATGCAAAGAAGGCTGCCTTTGGACATAAACTTTCTCTGGCTGATTGGGAAAAAATCGCAAAGATTAAGGATGTATATGGGGATGTTCTTTTTACAGCTCCTGTCATTGCTTACAATGTAGCTCATTCTTTGTTGGTTTATATGAATGATGAATTGTCTTCGGATTGCCGTAAGTTCACTTTTCTTTGCGGACATGATTCAAATATTGCCAGTGTAAATGCAGCGTTGGGAGTTGAAGATTATGAATTGCCTTCATCGATTGAGAAAAAAACACCTATAGGTTGTAAACTTGTTTTTGAAAAATGGGTAGATGCTTCTAATCATGAATACATTGCAATAAATCTGGTTTATCAGTCCATTAATCAGTTGCGTGAGTTGGATATGCTCGATTTAAAAAATCCGCCTATGGTTTATCCGCTACGCTTGAAAGGAATTGTTATGAACCAAGATGGTTTATATTCTTTCGAAGATGTTCATACCCGTTTTGAAGAAGCTATTGCAGCTGATTAAAATTTCTAAAGTCCTCATTGTGTATAAGAAAAGTTATTCTCGACCATTGATTATCAGTGGTCGGGAATTCTTTTTATACTTCAGATTTTTCTTTTGAAAAATGGTTTTTGTGTTTTTGGGCTAAACCTTATTCAGTATTTCCATAACCTGTAGTGCGTACTGGCTTCCGACAGGAAGTTCTTTTGAAGTTTCTTTTAGTATAACGCGCGTGCGAGAAAAAGAAACTACGGCAGCAATTGCCACGACATATGAGCGGTGTATGCGTAGAAATCTTTTTTCGGGCAGTAAATCGGTTATCGACTTCAGATTGGTCCGGGTCAGTACATGTCCTCCAGATGTACGCATTATCTTTACATAGTTTCCAAGGGCTTCGATATACAGAATATCCGAAAGCTGTATGTTGACATTGTTATATTCTTGTTTTACTGTCAGATATTCCGGAACAGTGTGGCGGTTGGCTTCTATGCGGCGCTGTGCTTTCTCTACAGCCAGCTCGAACCGTTCGTAAGAGAAAGGTTTATGAAGAAAGTCGACAGCATCCAGATTGAAACCTTCCAGTGCATATTGTGCATAGGCTGTGGTGAAAATAAAACAGCATTCATGGGGTAGTGTATGAGCTATTTCGAGGCCGTTAATGCTGTTCATCTGAATATCCAGAAATACTAAATCCGGTTTACAGTGTTGTATTTGTTCCAATCCTAGTTTAGGTTCACTGTAAGTAACCAGTTCTATCCCACCTTTGCGGCGGCAGAACTGTTCGATGACCAGCAATGCCATTGGTTCATCGTCTATGGCAATACATTTAAGATTTTGTCTCATAATCCAGCTTATTTAATCTTTATATTCAGTTTGACACGATAGATACCGTCTGTTTCTCCATATTCTAACTGATAGAGATTGGGATAAAGAAGTTGCAAACGTTTCTGGCAATTAAGAATACCAATGCCATAAGCATTTTTATCTTTTCGTCTCATCACTGTGTTCTCTGTTTCTAGATATAAATTGTTGCTGTCTATGCAGATATGAATGTGAATTACACAATCAGTTTCGGATGAGGTTCCATATTTGAACGCATTTTCTACAAACGTAATGAGTATCATGGGCGGAATAAGTACTTCCGGATTGTCGGCAGTAGCGGTGAAGTTTACTGTAGTGTGCTTGTTCAGACGGAGTTGTTGTAGCTCTACATATTGGCAGATATAATCCAGCTCGCGTCCGGCTGGAATTAACTCGGCTTCGTTTTGTGAATACATGTACTGCAGTATACCGGAGAATTTTACAAAGGCAGACTCTGTTTTGTCTGAATTGGAAAGTACCAGTGCATAGAGTGTATTTAATGTATTAAAAAGAAAATGCGGATTGATCTGTGCTTTGTAAAGTGCCAGTTCGGCTTTATTTTTTTCTGTTTCGATTTCCTGGCGTGAAAGTATTTGCCGGAAAAGCTCGAATGTGAGTTCTATGGCCAGTGAAAATCCGGTTACGACGAGGAAAAAGAACCAGATGGTTTGTCGGCGCATATTCATGCGTGCTGCCATTTGGAGTTCATCGGCTGTGATACGTTCTTCTGGCATTGGGAAATAAGTGAACAATTCTGTTATAGCAATCAAGATGGCTAGAATTAGAATTATTCTGAGATATTTTTTTTGCATAAACATTTTGGGCAGGCGAATACCTCTGTAAATGAAATAAAGAGTATAAACGTATGCAATAAGTGTGAGTAGGAAAGCAGTATTGTGAGCAATCCATTTATCAACTGGTAGCAGCATGATGGCTAACGGCATAATGACCAGACAAAAGAGCAGGTCAATGTATAAGGGTATTCGGCTTTTTTTCATGGTGGTGATTATTCGGTTGCAAAGATACGATATTTTGCAACTGGTGAGTTGTTTTGTTCGTCATCACATCTGTAGGCTTCATCACCACAATTTCTATAATGTGCGCTGTTCTACGTAAGTTTGTAAAAGAAGCAAGTATGTGTTTTGCTTTTTTTGAACATTGTTATTAACAAACATCATACAAAAAGAACATGAAAAGGAGCTTTTATTTTATGTTATTTCTTTTGCCGCTGTTAGTTGCCTGTAAAGGGGAGAAACAGAAAATGCCGGCCGAGAAATATAAAACACTGACCGTGACTACAACCAGTCAAACGTTACAATCTGCTTATCCGACAACTATACGGGGGCGTCAGTCGGTAGAGATACGCCCTCAGGTGAGTGGTACAATTACCCAAATATGTATAAAAGAGGGGGATGTTGTCAGAAAAGGACAGGTACTGTTTATTATTGACCAAGTGCCATACCGTGCTGCACTGGAAACAGCATTGGCTAATGTAAAAAGCGCGGAGGCTAAGCTGCAGACAGCAAAACTTACTGCAGACAGCAAAACAGAACTTTACCATGAAAAGGTTGTATCTGATTTTGACAGACAAACGGCTAATAACCAGTTGCTCGAAGCTGAGGCTGCACTGGCACAAGCTAAAGCAGAAGAAACCAATGCCCGTAATAATCTTTCGTATACCGAAGTGAAGAGTCCTGTTGATGGAGTTGCCAGTATGATTCCATATCGTGTAGGTGCACTGGTGAACAGTAATATAACAGAGCCTCTTGTCACCGTATCGGATGATGAACAAATCTTTGCCTATTTTACGATGGCTGAAAGTCAGATGCTGGATTTGATTCAACAGTTTGGTTCATTGGAAGAAGCTTGCCGCAAATTACCTCCTGTGCGTATGATTATGAGTAACGGACAGACTTATAAAGAAACTGGTAATATTGACGCTATAAGTGGTACGGTGGACGAAGGAACTGGTGCCGTAATGTTGCGGGCTGTTTTCCCGAATAGAGAACATTTGTTGCGTAATGGAGGAAGCGGGACTATCCAGATTCCTACCGAATATAAAGATTGTATCATAATTCCGCAAAGTGCTACTTATGAACTGCAAAACCGTGTATTTACCTGGAAGGTTGTAGATGGAAAAACTCTGTCGGCTCCTATCACAGTGTATAAATACAATGATGGACAGACTTATATCGTGCTTTCCGGCTTGAAGAAAGGTGATGTCATTATTGCCGAAGGTGCCGGTCTGATACGTGAGGGAACCGCAGTTGACATTACTTCTACTTCTGAACATGAAAAATAACAGACAGCCATGAAAATAAGAACCTTTATTGATCGTCCCATCCTGGCCGGTGTTATCTCCGTATTGATTCTTATCTTAGGATTTATCGGTCTTACCCAGTTGCCTATCGAGCAGTTTCCGGAAATTGCTCCGCCTACCGTCAGTGTTTCGGCTACATATGCGGGGGCAAATGCAGAAACGGTATTGAAAAGTGTTGTCGTTCCTTTGGAAGAAGCATTGAACGGGGTAGAGAATATGATGTATATGACTTCTACTTCGTCCAATAATGGTTCGGCCAAGATTACGGTGTATTTCCGTCAGGGAACAGATCCCGATATGGCTACTGTGAATGTGCAAAACCGTATAGCTACGGCCGAAGGATTATTGCCTGCCGAAGTTACCAAAAGTGGTATCACGGTACGTAAACGTCAGACTAGTAATATCAAGCAGCTGGCTGTATATAGTCCGGATGACTCGTTTGACGAGGCTTTTCTGACTAATTATATGAAGATTAACATCGAACCCCGGCTTTCTCGAATTGCAGGAGTAGGAGAGGTGAATGTTTTCGGTTACGACTATTCGATGCGTATTTGGCTGGATCCGGGAAAAATGAAGAAGTATTCGCTTGTTCCTTCGGATATAACAACGGTGTTGGACGAGCAGAATGTCGAGGCTGCTACCGGAACTCTAGGAGCCGAATCAGAGAATACTTTTCAGTATGTTTTGAAGTACAGAGGACGTTATGAAAATGAGGTAGACTATGAGAATATGGTTATCAAATCTTTGCCTGATGGGGAAGTCCTGCGGTTGAAAGATGTGGCAACCATTGAACTGGGTACTCGTGCATACGATTATATCGGTGAGGTAAACGGACATCCAGGATGTAATATCATGATTGCACAGACATCGGGTTCGAATGCTAATGAAATTATCGAAGAGATAGACCGTACAGTAGATGAGATATCCAAAACCTTGCCGAAAGGCATCAAGATAGTGGACTTGATGAGTACGAAGGATTTTTTGGATGCTTCAATCAAAAGCGTTATCAAAACACTGATTGAGGCAATCATTCTGGTTGTATTGGTTGTTTATATTTTCTTGCAAAGTTTGCGTTCTACATTTATCCCTGCTTTGTCTATTATTGTATCACTGGTCGGTACGTTTGCTTTTCTTTCAATAGTAGGCTTTAGTTTGAATATGTTGACATTGTTTGCACTGGTGCTGGTAATTGGTACTGTGGTGGATGATGCAATTGTGGTCGTTGAGGCCGTCCAGGCTAAATTTGACGAAGGGTATAAGTCGTCTTATCTGGCCACCATCGATGCTATGGATGGTATTACTTCGGCACTGGTTACTACGACATTTGTATTTATGGCAGTATTTATACCTGTAAGCTTTATTGGTGGAACGACCGGTACTTTCTATACACAGTTTGGTCTGACCATGGCTGCCGCTGTTGCCATTTCACTTTTAAATGCACTTACGTTGAGTCCGGCACTGTGTGCACTGATTATGACTCCTCATCAAAGTGCGGAAGATGGCAGTAAGATGAGTTTTTCATCCCGTTTCCATATAGCGTTTGATACAGCTTTCCACCGCATGGTTACTAAGTATAAAGTAGGTGTTGTATTTATGCTCAAGCGAAAATGGCTTGCAGGTACATTGCTGGTAGTGGCTTGTGGAGGGTTTGCTTTTCTGATGATGACCACCAAAACAGGTCTGGTACCCAATGAAGATATGGGAACTGTATTTATAGATGTACGCACATCACCGGGAAACAGTGTGCAGGAGACACGTAAAGTAATGGTACAGGTGGATAGTTGCTTGCGTACTATTCCTCAGGTAGAATTGTACTCCAATACAACAGGAAACTCCATGCTGAGCGGTCAAGGCGCTTGCAACGGTATGTTTACAATCCGTTTGAAAGACTGGAGTGAGCGTCCGGATAAAGAAGATGCGATAGAGGCTGTTATGGAGGAGATATCCCGTCGTACAGCTTTTATTTCGAGTGCTGATATTATGCCTTTTACACGTCCAATGATTCCGGGATATGGTGTCAACAGTGGTTTTGAGGTTTATATACAGGATCAGAAAGATGGAACAACCGAGGACTTGCTAAAATATATCCGGCAGTTTTTGGATGAATTGAATAAACGTCCGGAGATAGGCCGTGCTACAACTTCTTTTGATACTAAGTTTCCTCAGTATCTGGTAGAGGTAGATGCAGCCCGTTGTAAACGGAACGGAATTTCACCTTCGGATGTATTGAGTACGCTTTCTGGCTATGTGGGAGGTAATTATGCTTCGAATATGAACCGTTTTTCAAAATTGTATCGTGTCATGGTACAGGCACCTCCTCAGTTCCGTCTTGATACTGAGTCTCTGAACAGTATTTTCGTACGAAATGGTGCAGGTGAGATGAGTCCTATCAGTCAGTATCTGAAACTAACTCGTGTGTATGGCTCAGAAATGTTGACACGTTTTAACTTGTTTTCTGCTATACAAGTGAACGGTGCTGCTGCATCAGGCTACAGCTCGGGACAGGCTATTAAGGCTGTGCAGGAAGTTGCTGAGCAGACTTTGCCTACAGGTTATGGTTTTGAGTTTGGAGGTATGTCGCGTGAAGAATCCAGTACAGGAAATACTACGACACTGGTGTTTGTTATCTGCGTAGTCTTTATTTATCTTATTCTTTGTGCGTTGTACGAAAGCTTGTTTGTACCGCTGGCTGTTATTCTATCTGTACCCTTCGGATTGGCCGGTAGTTTCCTTTTTGCCAAGATGTTTGGACTGGAGAATAATATTTATCTACAGACTGGGTTGATTATGCTGATAGGTTTGCTGTCTAAAACAGCTATCCTGCTTACGGAGTATGCATCCGAACGGCGCCGTCATGGAATGACTATCATGCAAGCAGCCGTTTCGGCAGCACAAGTTCGTCTGCGTCCTATCCTGATGACTTCGCTTACCATGATATTCGGTATGCTTCCGCTGATGTTTGCAGCGGGCGTAGGTGCCAATGGTAATATTTCTATCGGAGTAGGAACAGTAGGAGGTATGCTTATTGGAACGATAGCTTTGCTCTTTATTGTACCACCCTTGTTTATGGTATTCCAGTTCTTGCAGGAAAAACTGATGCCGGAACGGAAGTTGCCAACGATTGAAAAGAAATAAACCTACAGGATTATGATAAGAAAAACTATTACTGTTATAATACTTGCTGCATTGTTCAGTAGTTGCCATATCTATCGGGCTTATGAACGGCCTGAGTCGGTTACTGTATCCGACAGTCTCTATCGCGAGCCAGTTAGTGTTGCTGACTCTGTTTCGCTGGCATCTCTTACGTGGAGAGAACTTTTCAGAGATTCGCAGTTGCAGCAGCTCATTGAGAGAGGGCTTACTCATAATACAGATTTGCGGATTGCCTGTTTAAAGGTTAAGGAGACAGAGGCTTTACTTATGACTTCGCGTCTGTCGTATTTGCCTTCTGTATCTCTGAATCCACAAGGAACACTGACAAGTGTAGATGGGAGTAAACCTTCTAAAACTTACAATCTGGCTGTTGCTGCCGATTGGGAAATAGATTTTTTTGGTAAATTACTGAATGCAAAACGTGGTGCACAGGCGGCACTCGAGCAGAGTGAAGCATATAGGCAAGCTGTGCAGACACAGCTTATTGCCACGATAGCCAACAGTTATTATACGCTTTTATTGTTAGATGAACAGCTTGGTATCACTCAGCGTACAGCTGAGACATGGACAGAATGTCTGCGTACGATGAAAGCTTTAAAGCGTGCCGGACAAGTTACAGAAATGGCTGTTGCCCAAACGGAAGCTAGCAAACTGGCTGTAGATGCTTCTGTAGTTTCCATAGAACGCCAAATTAATGAAATGGAAAATTCACTTTCTGTTTTATTAGGGATGCCGCCTCAGGAGATAAGCCGTTCGGTATTAGGCAAGCAAGAGTTCCCTGATTCTTTAGCTACAGGTGTACCTTTGCAATTGTTAAGCTGTAGGCCGGATGTACGTCAATGTGAATATCAGCTTGCAGTTGCTTATTATGCTACAAACTCGGCTTGTTCTGCCTTTTATCCCAGTATAACTTTGAGTGGAGCTGCCGGATGGACCAATTCAGCAGGTGCAGCGATTACAAATCCCGGACAATGGTTATTGTCGGCTGTCGGCTCTTTGGTACAACCTTTTTTTAACCGAGGTAAGAATATTGCCAACCTGAAAATAGCTAAGGCACAGCAAGAAGAAGCTTTGTTGACTTTCCAGCAAAGTGTACTGAATGCAGGTGCAGAAGTAAATAATGCTTTGGTACAGTGGCAAACTGCCCGTAAGCGTATATTGCTCGATGAGCAGCAGGTTGTTTCTCTTCGCTCAGCTTTCCGTAGCTCGGAGTTGCTTATGTTGCATAGTTCGCAAAATTATCTGGAGGTATTGGCAGCGCGTCAGTCATTGCTTCAGGCTGAGCTGGATACGGCAACAGATCGTTTTGATGAAATACAGGGAGTAATCAACTTGTATCATGCACTTGGGGGAGGCTATTGATAATTATAGATTCTGTTTCTCATAATAAATTAGTTTAAAGAAGCGTGTTTTATTGGATGGGGTGTACTTCAATTTTGTGAGGTGCACCCCTTGTTCATGCTAGTATTACAAGAGGTGTAACGCTTTAGCTATTTTACAGGCTTCCAATGAATTTCCAACTCTCAGTTTTTCCAAAATATTCTGTCGGTGCCTGTTTACTGTATTGATACTGATGGAAAGCCTTGAGGCAATTTCCTTGCTTAATTTTCCTTGCTCTATGAGGCTCAGAATTTCTTTTTCTCTTTTGGTAAGTATTTCGGTTTTATCCTGGAGTTCGGAATGGAAACCTTCTCCTGTTTTTGTATTAATAATGTCGTATGAAGGAATGTTTGGGGCAAAACCGTATATACATAGAGCCAGATGAATATTTCCGTTATCCTGACTGGTAATGTAAAACATACGGTGCTGCATCTGAATGTATGTTCCGTTGGGCAATTTCATTTGCAGATTGATTACCGAATAAAAATTCTCTTTTTCGGAGTGTGGAATTGTTTTCAGGAAATTGAGGAATTTCAATTCCTGCAAATGTTTGTTCAATAAATCATCCGGGTGTATGATATTGAAAATATCAGACTCCCAAATACTCTGGATTTCTTTTGTTTGAGGCATTGATACTAGGCCAAGCGTAACTCCTATTTTGCCATATGCTACAAAGCTGGTATTGGTTTTAATATCACTCAGTACAGCAATTGCATTTTCTGTTAAAGCATACATTTGAGCTGTTTGCTTTAGAGAGGCAATATTTGGAGAAAAGTTCGTATCGCTAGAGAAACTTTGCTCCATGAGTTCACTATTCAGCTGATTGAATATATTCATGGTTTTATGGTTATAAATCAGTATTGTCTGTAAGGTTCCGGTACAATATATTTGCTGTCTCTTATACACATCTGACGCTGCCGACGATAAGGCTC
>USQO01000034.1 GCA_900556845.1 uncultured Bacteroides sp.
CGAGATAGGCTCCGGTCTCGTGGGCTCGGAGATGTGTATAAGAGACAGTTGGAACACCATTTAGAAACTGTTGACGGATTTTTTCCTAATTGCTCCGCGAGCCACTTTCCTGTCTTCTTTTTCTCGACTAAAACTATTTTAAGTCTATTTATATCTTCCATATCAATCATTAAATTGAACTATACACAAATATAGTGAATCAATTTGATTCAATCATTCAAAGTAAACTACTTTTATTTATGAAATTTGACTATCCCTAAAAACAGTGATCAAATTTGAGTGCGATTAACCAATCTGTTTTACACTCCAAATGTTAGTCCACTATTCAGTTTGTATGTTATTTTTTATTCGTACAACCGGAGCATTGCACAACCATGAAAAACTTTCCTCATATCCATGAGCAACCTTCCGCTCAAAAATGCCTTGCGTTCGTCTCTTTTATGATAAAGTAAAAAGAAACCGAAGGCTTGCCGGCAATCAAAAAAAATAACTATATTTGCAAGTCGATAAAAGAAAAACAAGGCATTCACGTGAAACAGACCATCCAGACATATATACTGCTTACCGTCTGCATCATCATGCAGGCTGTCAGCGTATTTCCTCATCACCATCATGGCAACCAGTTCTGTTTCAACATGGAAAAGGCACTCAGCACGATAACATACTGCTGCAGCAATCCCAGCCATTCGCACCAGCATGCCGAGGATACCCACACTTGCGATGCTGCCTGCATTACGCATATACAGTGCCATCCGCAGGACCAGATTTCTGCTACTGTTTCACCCGACTATTCATTTTGTTCCATCCTATATTCCTTTGTTCAGATAACAGGTCTGCTTTGGCCCGACACTCCGTCGGCTCTCCTTTCAACCTGTTATATTGAAAAGCTTCACGGAAGTCCGTTCACACAGATTCACGGACTACGGGCACCTCCCTGCTGTTGATTGATTTTTTTGCTCGCCGGTATGCAGAACGCATATACGGCAGGAATTCTTGTATCCTTTTTAATCAACAACAAAATCATTCTTATAACGTATGAAACATCTATTTACAGGAATGCTGCTGGCATTCCTTTTGGGAGCGTGCGGCAACCACGAGGGACATAATCATGAGCACGATGGCCACGACCACGAAGCAGAAGGACATAATCATCAGGAAGAAGCGGCGCACGGCCATGAAGACCATGAGCACGAAGGACATAACCACGAAGCAGAAGCAGAGAGTCATGCAGGACATTCGGATGAGATTATCCTGAGTAAGGAAAAGGCTGCTGCAGCCGGTGTAACGGCAGAAGTCGTTCAACCGGGTACTTTCTACAATGTAATCACCACCAGCGGACATATTCTGGCTGCACAAGGCGATGAAACCGTTGTAACAGCGAACGTGGCCGGTATCGTTTCTTTCGACCGACCGGTAACCGAAGGTATGCAGGTCAGCAAGAACGGAACACTTTTCACCCTTGTATCGGAACACCTGCAGGACGGTGACCCAGTGAAACGTGCCCGCATTGCCTACGAAACGGCGAAAGAAGAGCTGGAAAGAGCCGAGAAACTGGTAGGACAAAAAATCGTATCGCAAAAAGACTTCAACAGCATCAAAGAACGCTATGAAAATGCCCGTATCGCCTACGAGGCACTGGCTCCGAATGCCGGACAGGAAGGGGTGGCTATCAAAGCTCCTATCGGCGGATACCTGAAGAGTTGCCTGGTGAAGGAAGGCGACTATGTTTCGGTGGGACAGCCTGTAGCCAGCATCACTCAAAACAGAAAACTGTATCTGCGGGCCGATGTATCGGAACGCTATTACGGCGTGCTGAGTACCATCCGTTCGGCCAACTTCAAGCCTTCTTACAGTGAGGAAACTTTCAGCTTGAAAGAACTGGATGGACGATTGCTTTCGTATGGTAAGGCTACCGACAATGCCGCTTATTATATTCCTGTAACCTTCGAATTTGCCAACCGCGGAAATATTGTTCCGGGTGCCTTTGCCGAAGTTTACCTGCTGTCGGACGAACGGCAGAATGTCATCAGTCTGCCTGTCAGTGCCATTACCGAGGAGCAGGGCCTCAACTTTGTCTATATTCAACTGGACGAAACCTGCTACAAGAAACAGGAAGTAACCCTGGGATGCACAGACGGCAACCGTGTGGAAATTACCAGCGGACTGAAAGGTGGCGAAAGCGTAGTGACACAAGGAGCCATCCACGTAAAACTGGCATCGGCAAGCAATGCCATTCCGGCACACAGTCATAGTCATTAACCTAAACCGTCGCAGTCATGCTGAATAAAATCATACATTTTTCATTGCAGAACCGCCTGCTGGTGCTGGTGGCTTCTGTCTTGCTGCTCATCGGGGGCAGCTATACGGCTTACCATACGGAAGTCGACGTATTCCCCGACCTGAATGCTCCCACCGTGGTTATCATGACCGAAGCCAACGGTATGGCAGCCGAAGAAGTAGAGCAACTGGTTACTTTCCCTATCGAAACGGCCGTAAACGGTGCTACGCATGTACGCCGTGTGCGCTCTTCGTCTACTACCGGATTCTCTATCGTATGGGTTGAATTCGACTGGAGCACTGATATTTACCTGGCTCGCCAGATTGTATCCGAAAAGCTCTCGTGGGTGAGCGAATCACTGCCCGACAATATCGGAAAACCGACCCTGGGACCGCAGTCATCCATTTTGGGTGAGTTGCTCATTGTGGGACTGACGGCGGACAGCACTTCGATGCTCGACCTGCGTACCATAGCCGACTGGACCATCCGTCCGCGTCTGCTTTCTACAGGAGGTGTGGCACAGGTAGCCGTACTGGGCGGCGACATCAAGGAGTATCAGGTACTTATCCATCCGGAAAAGATGAAGCACTACGGTGTTTCACTGGGTGAAATCATGGCTGTAACCCGCAGCATGAACCAAAATACCAACGGAGGAGTCATCTACGAATATGGCAATGAATACATCGTGCGCGGCATCGTATCGACTACCGATGTAGCCAAACTGGGACGTGCCGTCATCAAGAACATACAGGGAGCACCGGTTACGCTGGAGGATGTGGCCGACGTACAGATTGGTGCACAGCAGCCCAAGCTGGGACTGGCCTCCGAGAAAGGCAAACCGGCCGTTCTGCTTACGGTCACCAAGCAGCCTAACACCGGAACCATCGAACTGACTGAAAAACTGGAAGCTGCCCTGCACGACCTGCAGAAAAACTTGCCTGCCGACGTACACGTATCTACTGATATATTCCGCCAGTCGCGTTTCATCGAAAGTTCTATCAGCAATGTCCAGGAATCACTGTACGAAGGTGCCATCTTTGTCATCATCGTGCTCTTCCTCTTCCTTGCCAACGTACGTACCACGGTTATCTCACTGGTAACCCTTCCGCTGTCACTGCTGGTATCCATCCTCGTACTGCACTACATGGGCCTCAGCATCAATACCATGAGTCTGGGAGGTATGGCCATTGCCATCGGTTCGCTGGTGGACGATGCCATTGTTGACGTAGAGAATGTATGGAAACACCTGCGCGAAAACAAAGCCCTGCCGCTGCACGAACGCAAGCCGGTACGCGAAGTCGTGTTCAACGCATCGAAAGAAGTGCGTATGCCTATCCTGAACTCCACGCTGATTATTGTGGTGAGTTTCGTACCCCTGTTTTTCCTGAGCGGTATGGAAGGACGCATGCTGGTTCCGCTGGGTATCGCCTTCATTGTTGCCCTGTTTGCCTCTACCGTTGTAGCACTGACCCTTACTCCCGTTCTCTGCAGTTATCTGCTGGGTGGTAATACCAAGGGAGACGGACTCCCTAAAGAAGCTTTCGTAGCCGTATGGATGAAAAAGCATTATCACCATACACTTACATGGGCCCTGAATCATAAAAAAGGAGTTCTAGGAAGCACACTGGCTCTCTTCCTGGTAGCCTTGGGACTGTTCTTTACACTGGGAAACAGCTTCCTTCCCTCGTTCAACGAAGGTTCGTTCACCATTAACATCAGCTCCCTGCCGGGTATCTCACTGGAAGAGTCGGACAAGATTGGTAAACGGGCCGAAGAGCTGCTGCTTACCATCCCCGAAATACAGACCGTAGCCCGCAAGACCGGCCGTGCGGAACTGGACGAACATGCACTGGGCGTAAACGTATCGGAGATAGAAGCTCCGTTCGAACTGAAAGACCGCTCGCACAGTGAAGTGGTAGCCGAAGTCCGTTCCAAACTGTCCACCATCACCGGTGCCAACATTGAAATAGGCCAGCCCATCAGCCACCGTATCGATGCCATGCTGAGCGGTACACGTGCCAGCATTGCCATCAAACTGTTCGGCGACGACTTGAACCGCATGTTCATGCTGGGGAATCAGATTAAAGATGCCATCGGCGGTGTAGAAGGCATTGCCGACCTGAACGTAGAACAACAGATTGAACGTCCGGAGCTGAAAATCATTCCGAAACGTGAAATGCTTGCCAAATACGGTATCTCCCTGCCGCAATTCAACGAGTTTGTAACGGTAAACATGGCCGGTGAAGTGGTATCGCAGGTTTATGAAAAAGGCAAGACTTTCAACCTGGTGGTACGCGCCGACGAAAGCAACCGTGGCTCGATGGAGCGCATACGCGACCTGATGATTGACGATGCACAAGGCAATAAAATTCCACTTTCGTATGTAGCCGATGTGGTATCTTCCATGGGTCCCAACACCATCAACCGCGAAAACGTGAAACGTAAAATCGTGATTTCGGCCAATACCAGCGGACGCGACCTGCGCAGCGTGGTGAACGACATCCAGCAGATAGTGGATAAGAAAATCACCTTGCCCGAAGGCTACCACATCGAATACGGCGGACAGTTCGAAAGCGAACAGGCTGCCAGCCGGGTATTGCTGCTCACCTCGATGATGAGTATTGTGGTTATCTTCCTGCTGCTCTACATGCAGTTCAAGAACGCAGCACAAAGTGGAGTCATCCTACTCAACCTGCCACTGGCACTGATAGGAGGTGTATTTGCACTGCTGCTCACTACGGGCGAGGTAAGTATTCCGGCCATCATCGGTTTCATCTCTCTGTTCGGTATTGCCACTCGTAACGGTATGCTGCTTATCAGCCACTACAACCTGCTGCGCGAAGAGCAAGGCATGTCGGTACGCGAAAGCATCGTACAAGGTTCGCTGGACCGACTGAATCCGATTCTGATGACAGCCTTGTCGTCTGCACTGGCCCTGATACCGCTTGCCTTACGCGGCGACTTGCCCGGTAACGAAATCCAGAGTCCGATGGCCAAGGTGATTCTGGGCGGTCTGCTGACCTCAACCTTCCTCAATGCATTCATCATTCCTATCGTTTACGAACTGATGAACCGGAAAGCGCAAAAACAAACCCTAAAAAATGAGTAAGAGATGAAAAAGATATATCGCACGGCACTGTTCCTGCTGGCCTTCCCGCTTTGGGCACAGGCACAGGACATTGCCTCAGTACTGCAACAAATAGAAGCCAACAACAAAGAGCTTCAGGCACTGAAAGAAAGCAACGAAGCTGCCAAAATGGAAGTACAGACCCGCAATAATCTGGAGGACCCTTCCATCGAATACAGTCCGTTTTTTGCCAAGGGAGTAAGCGGAGTAGCCAGCTCGGAAATGGTATTGCGGCAGGGATTCGACTTCCCTACCCTTTACTACAGCCGCAACCGTTCGGGCAAGCTCCAGCAGGAAGCACTGGATATGCAGCAGCTTGCCGCCCGTCGCGAAATCTTGCTGCAAGCCAAAAATCTGTGTCTCGACCTTATTCGCCTGAATAAGGAACAGGCTTTGCTGACTGAACGGAAAAAGAATGCCGACGAGCTGCTGGCTTTCTTCGAAAAAAGACTGAACGAAGGTGATGCAACCCTCATCGAAGTGAATAAAATCAAGATGGAGCGCATGAGCATACAGACTGAGATATCACAAAACATTGCCGCTCACCGCACTGCCCTGCAGTCGCTACTGGCCATGAACGGTAACCTCCCCCTCTCTTTCAGCGAAAACAGTTATCCGGAAGTAGTCTCTATCAACAGCTACGATGCACTCTACGATGAAGTAATGCTCAGTGATGCATCGCTGAAAGCAGCTGATGCAACCGCCCGGACAACAACGCAGGAAGTGGGTATCAGCAAACAGAACTGGCTGCCCAAGCTGGAAGTAGCTTACCGCCGCAACACCAGCCTAAGTGAAGCAAGCAATGGTTTTCTGGTAGGTGGTTCTATCCCTCTGTTCTCCAACCGCAAGAAGGTAAAGATTGCCAAAGCTCAGGCACTGAGTGCACAACTGCAACTGGAAAATACACGCTTACAGCTTACCGCCCAAATTCAATCGCAGTTCAATGAAATGCAGCAACTCAAGGAAGCACTGAGTGTATACGATGTTCAATTGATGGAAAATACCCTGAAAATGCTGAAAGAGGCTGTTCTGGCCGGTCAGCTTTCCATCATAGAATATTACGTGGAAGCCGAAGGCGTATACCGCAACATGCAGGCTTATCTGGAGGTAGAAAACCAATATCAGAAAGTGATGGCAACCATCTACAAAAACAGACTGTAAGACAAGGATACACTTGATAGTATGAAAAAACGGGAATAAGCACCAAGGCCTATTCCCGTTTTTTCATGCTTTATACGTAAAGTCTATTTTTTTACCAAAGTCAGCACTTTATCACCTGCCGCATTGAGCAGAGATACCGAACCATCTTCATTCACAGCGAAAGAAGCAACTTCGTTCAGTGCCTTCAACACTTTACCTTCCTGTTCCAGACCCGGACCTGCCATCATAGTAGAAATCATCTGCGTAAACTTGAGTGAAGCCGGATTGCCTTCTTCCTGGCTGAAGCCACCGTTAATGGTATTGCAACTGCCATTACCATGTACACGCTTTTCTTCAAGATTGAAAGCCAGGAATGGTGCAGTACCTTCGTTTGTTACAGCAGTATCATTAACAGCAGTAATATTCCATTCACCAGCCAATGCATCGATAGAAACCTGAGGAGCGGCAGCTTCACGTTTTTCGAGCAGCACAATCTGGTTTCCTGCTGCATCTGTCAGTGCCACACCGTTTTCGGTAGACACATATCCCTGTACTTTGTCCAGTGTACCCAGAACCAACTGTTCAGTTTCCATATCCGGACACATCATACGTGTAGTACCCAACTGATTGAAATGAATGAATCCCGGTTTCAACGAATCGGCCTCGTAAGTACCGATGATACGGTTGCATCCGGCGTTACCATACACACGCTTTTCAGCAGTTTCCAGTCCGATAAAAGGAAGTTCTTCAGCAGTCAGTTTCTTGCCTTCTACCTCTACAATATTCCATTCACCGTTCAGATTTACAGTTTCTACAGCCTTTTTGCTTCCAGCACATCCTGTCATAGCTGCACCTGCACACAAGGCAGCCACTACAAATAATGATTTTTTCATAATTAATATATTTTTAATTCCTATTGAAATGTGTGGCAAAAATAATGATATATTCTTGAGTAACCACACGATAATTCAAATATTTTGCTAACTTTGTCCATTGAACGGTAACGTTTACCGGGCATTTTAATTCTATAATAAGTATAAATGAGTAAAGTATTGATTATTGGTGCAGGCGGTGTAGGTACCGTAGTTGCACACAAAGTGGCTCAACATCCTGAAGTTTTTACTGAAGTGATGATTGCCAGCCGTACCCAGTCAAAATGTGATGCCATTGTAAAGGCAATCGGCAACCCTAACATCAAGACCGCTAAGGTAGATGCAGACAATGTAGAGGAACTGGTGTCTTTATTCAATAGTTTTAAACCCGAAATCGTTATTAACGTAGCACTTCCATATCAGGACCTTACCATCATGGAAGCTTGCCTCCAGGCTGGGGTAAACTATCTGGATACTGCCAACTATGAGCCTAAGGATGAAGCTCACTTTGAATACAGCTGGCAGTGGGCTTACAAGCAGCGTTTCGAAGAAGCAGGTCTGACTGCTATCCTCGGCTGTGGTTTCGATCCGGGCGTGAGTGGTGTTTATACTGCCTACGCAGCCAAACATCATTTTGATGAAATCCAGTACCTTGACATCGTAGACTGTAACGCAGGTAACCACCATAAGGCTTTTGCTACTAACTTTAACCCAGAAATCAACATCCGCGAAATCACTCAGAACGGACGTTATTACGAAAACGGACAGTGGGTTACCACAGGACCGCTGGAAATTCATAAAGACCTGACTTATCCGAACATCGGTCCGCGCGACTCTTACCTGCTGTATCATGAAGAACTGGAATCGCTGGTGAAGAACTATCCTACCATCAAGCGTGCCCGCTTCTGGATGACTTTCGGCCAGGAATACCTCACTCACCTGCGCGTAATCCAGAACATCGGTATGGCCAGCATCGAGCCAATCAACTACAACGGTATGGAAATCGTTCCGCTGCAGTTCCTGAAAGCTGTGCTGCCTAACCCACAGGATTTGGGTGAAAACTACGAAGGCGAAACTTCTATCGGTTGCCGCATCCGTGGTATCAAGGACGGTAAGGAACGTACTTACTATGTATACAACAACTGCTCTCACCAGGCTGCTTACGAAGAAACAGGTATGCAGGGCGTAAGCTACACTACCGGTGTACCGGCTATGATCGGTGCCATGATGTTCCTGAAAGGCTTGTGGAAACGCCCGGGTGTATGGAACGTAGAAGAATTCGATCCAGACCCATTTATGGAAGCACTGAATATGTACGGATTGCCTTGGCATGAAGTATTCGATGGAGATTTGGAACTCTAATCCGAACTCTCTGGATATATCTGATTAAACGGTATAAAAACGGGGTAATTTCAATTCCCCGTTTTTTTAACACCGAATACCAAAATTGAAAACAATACATTTTTAAAAAGAAACATGAACATAGGAGACAAAGCTCCCGAAATACTGGGACTGAATGAAAAAGGCGAAGAAATCCGCCTGAGCAACTATAAAGGAAAGAAAGTAGTACTCTACTTCTATCCGAAAGACATGACTTCGGGCTGTACTGCCCAGGCATGCAACTTGCGCGACCACTACAGCGAACTGCGCGAGGCTGGTTATGAAGTAATCGGTGTAAGTATCAACGATGCAAAATCGCATCAGAAATTCATCGAGAAAAACGAACTTCCTTTTACACTGATTGCTGATACAGAACAGAAACTGGTACAGGAATTCGGTGTATGGGGCGAGAAAAGCATGTGCGGACGTAAATATATGGGTACATTCCGCACTACATTTATCATTAACGAAGAGGGTGTGATAGAACGTATCATCCTGCCTAAACAGGTGAAGACAAAAGAACACGCTCAGCAAATCTTAAAATAATATGGCAAAGAAAGACGAACTGGAATTTGAAGAGGGCACTGAAGCTCCAAAAATCAATAACAGCGAAAAGCTGAAAGCCTTGCAGGCTGCAATGGATAAAATTGAAAAGAGCTTTGGCAAAGGCTCTATCATGAAAATGGGTGATGACCACGTGCAGGAAGTAGAAGTGATTCCTACCGGTTCTATTGCTCTGAACGCAGCATTGGGTGTAGGCGGATACCCGAAAGGCCGTATCATCGAAATTTATGGTCCTGAATCTTCTGGTAAAACAACACTGGCTATCCATGCCATTGCTGAAGCACAGAAGGCGGGCGGTATTGCAGCATTTATTGATGCTGAACATGCATTCGACCGTTTCTATGCAGCCAAACTGGGAGTAGACATCGACAATTTGTGGATTTCACAGCCCGACAACGGTGAGCAGGCACTCGAAATTGCCGAACAGCTGATTCGCTCGTCTGCTATCGATATCATCGTAATCGACTCTGTAGCCGCACTGACTCCGAAAGCTGAAATTGAAGGTGATATGGGCGACAACAAGGTAGGTCTTCAGGCACGACTGATGTCGCAGGCTTTGCGTAAAATGACATCGGCCATCAACAAGACCAACACAACCTGTATTTTCATCAACCAGTTGCGTGAGAAAATCGGCGTAATGTTTGGTAACCCTGAGACTACAACCGGTGGTAATGCCTTGAAGTTCTATGCTTCTGTACGTCTGGATATCCGCCGTGCCACACAGCTCAAGGATGGTGAAGATGTAATCGGTAACCAGGTACGCGTGAAAGTAGTGAAAAACAAAGTGGCTCCTCCTTTCCGTAAAGCTGAATTCGACATCATGTTTGGTGAAGGTATCTCACGCAGCGGCGAAATCATCGACCTGGGTGCAGAACTGGGCATCATCAAGAAGAGTGGTTCATGGTACAGCTACAACGATACCAAGCTGGGACAGGGACGCGATGCTGCTAAACAGTGCATCATGGACAATCCGGAACTGGCAGAAGAACTGGAAGGTCTGATTTTTGCACAGTTGAAAGACAAGGACGCATAAAGAAAGAATACAGATAGTTACCTACAAAAAATCGCCTTTATCTTAGGGATAAAGGCGATTTTTTTATGTGAATAAGAAATGTTCAATTAAAGGTCATGATTACGCATGCGATACTCAGCCAATTCTTCGTACTTCGTTCCCGGACGACCGTAATTGCAATACGGATAAATAGAAATACCACCACGAGGTGTAAAAATTCCGGTAACCTCGATATACTTAGGATCCATCAGCTTAATCAAATCCTTCATAATGATATTTACGCAATCCTCGTGAAAATCACCGTGATTGCGGAAACTGAAAAGATATAATTTCAAGCTCTTGCTTTCCACCATTTTCACGTCCGGCAAGTAACTGATGCGTATTTCAGCAAAGTCAGGCTGTCCGGTAATCGGACACAGACTGGTAAATTCCGGACAGTTAAAGCGTACCCAATAATCATTCTCAGGGTGCTTGTTTACAAATGCCTCCAAAACTTCCGGAGCATAATCCTGTTTGTAGGCAGTAGTCTTACCCAATATAGTCAGTTCATCTTTTCTTTCCATGATTATACATTCTTTTTTGTTGCCAGATATTTTTCCAATCCCTCACGGCGAAGCTTACATGCCGGACAATGTCCGCATCCGTCGCCTACCACACCGTTATAGCAAGTGAGCGTTTCATTGCGTACCAAATCCAGTACCCCCAATTCATCAGCCAAAGCCCAAGTTTGTGCCTTGTCAATCCACATAAGCGGTGTATGCAGTACAAACTGTTCATCCATGGCCAGATTCAAGGTGACGTTAAGCGACTTGATAAAAGAGTCCCTACAATCAGGATAACCGCTGAAATCGGTCTGCGAAACTCCTGTAACCAGATGATTCACTCCACGCTCGCGGGCATATACGGCAGCAATGCTCAGAAAAAACAGATTGCGGCCCGGAACAAAGGTATTGGGAACTCCGCCCTCCGGTTTCACTTCATCCATCTGCATAGAAGTATCCGTCAGGGAATTATGCCCCAGCTTACCGATAAAAGAAACATCCATAACTTCCATTTCTACCCCAGCCTTGGCTGCGATAGCCTGCGCTATCTCCACTTCATGCTGATGCTTCTGTCCGTACAGAAAACTCAGGGCCAACACTTTTTTAAAATGTTTTTTTGCCCAAAACAGACACGTGGTAGAATCCTGTCCACCACTGAAAACCACTAATGCTGTTTCGCTGTTCATATCCGTTAAATTTCTTTGATTTTCAAAATATTGTAGGAGATATTCTCATCGTATACATCGCTGTTGTCTACCCGCTTGATGTAATTTACCACCCGAATCGTTACCGGGAGAATGATGATTTCGTACAGCGTTTTCAATACAATCTGCACAATCATTAGCTTAACCAACTCTTCTATAGGCATCAGTCCACCAAAGGCCAAAGGAAAAAAGATAACAGAGTCTGCACTTTCGCCCACCAATGTAGAAACGACAGCACGTGCCGAGAAGTTTTTTCCTTGAGAAGCTATTTTCATCCGGCTCATGACAAAGGCATTCAGGAAGGAACCGACCAGAAAAGCCGTCAGACTGGCAGCTGCTACACGGGGAGCCAGACCGAATACAAAGTCGAATGCAGCCTCACCCTCCCAAAACGGAGCCGCAGGAAGTGCCACAGCCAACTGTCCCAAAGCTACAACCATGAAGTTCATGATAAAACCCATCCAGATAATCAGACGTGCTTTACGAAAGCCCCATACTTCAGCTATACAGTCGTTGATGATATAAGAAATAGGGAAAACAATTAATCCGGCAGTAGCCGAAATAGGACCAAGTTGGATAACCTTGGTTTCGAGAAGATTTGCTGCTACGAGGCAGACACTAAAAATAATTCCAAGTACCATAAAAGGTACCGATACAACGTTTTGCTTGTTCATTGTTCCTGTTTTTTACGTGGTGTTCTAGAATACACGACCGCTATTCACGGCATCGCATGTCAAAAAATCGGGTGCAAAGGTACAATTATTTTCTGAAACACGAAAATCTTTCAAAAAAAACGGTGTATGCATATACTCCAAACTGTATCTGCACGCACCGAAAAATCGAAATTATACGTCTTTATTGCTGCGAAATAAGAAAAACTGTATAGGCAACGTAACAAACGACTAGCAATCCACCTTCCAGACGTGTAATCGTCCGCTTCTTGAAGAACCAGCCTACCAGCCAAAAAAGCAGTGAAGCACCTATAAGGACTGCCATATCTACATTACCGATGTTACCCAAAGGCAACGGAGAGGCGGTAGCACTACATCCCAAAACAAAAAATACATTAAACAGGTTACTGCCAATTACATTACCGATGGCAATGCCTGAATTCTTTTTCAAGGCAGCTGTAACCGAAGTAGCCAGCTCGGGCAACGAAGTTCCCCCTGCCACCAGCGTAAGTCCGATTACCGACTCACTTACTCCCAGCAAGCGGGCAATGCCACTGGCACCTTCCACAAAAAACTGTCCGCCAAAAATCAGTCCGGCCAATCCGCCCACAATATACAGCAGTGATTTCCACACAGGAAGCAATTTTACCTGTTGCCCCTCGGTAGCCTCATCTCCTCCACTGCGTGCTATCGCAAAGGTATACCGCATGAATATCAGGAAAAAGCCCAGTAAAACCAGTCCGTCGATACGGCTGATTACATTCTGTGCCTCGCCATCAATGAGCCGGTCGTTGGCAAAAGCAGCCAGCACCAGTGAAGAAAGAATGACCAGAGGAATTTCCTTGCTCATCGTTCCCTGTCCTACCTGCATGGGCAATACCAAAGCCGTACAGCCTATAATCATCAACATATTGAAGATATTGCTTCCCACGACATTACCGATGGCCATTTCCGCACTTCCCTGGATAGACGAAAGCACGCTAATCACCAGCTCGGGAGCCGATGTACCAAATGCCACAATGGTAAGACCAATCACCAAGTCGGATATCCGAAAACGTTTGGCTACCGATGCCGCTCCGTCGGTAAGTCCGTTGGCGCCCAGCAAAATAAGTACCAGGCCACCTATCAATAATAAACTATCTGTCCACATTGGATTAAAAATTTGATGCAATTACTGTTTTTCCAACATAAAGCCAAGATTCAGTCCATCATACTGTCCGGCCAACTTACTTACCGTTTCCAGTGAAGAATTAACCTTAGAAGCCACATTGCTGATACCCTGTACTACGGAAAGTAGCTTATCCGACTTGAACAAAATACTCAACTTCTTTCCGCTAAGAGTGGCTGTTGTCGTAATTTTCACTCCCAAGGATGTTTTCAGAAGCAGCTCCTGAGTATCTTTATTATAGGTGTAAGTTCCCTTTACAGTACGCGTTCCTACAGTAGAAGTATATGTACTGTCGGCATTGAAAACAAAAGTACATCCTTCGGTCATACCTATCTGCTGGAAAATCGAAGACATTTTTTCTTCCACCTGCTTGGCAGCCAGCTCGCTTCCAGCCTTTGCAATCAGGTTATCACTCTCAAACTTACAGTCTGGCGAAACGTATTTCCAAGTACCTACCAATGACTGCTGAGATGCCTGATTTCCTACAACTGTATTAACGACTCCCGAAACAATATCCTTCCAGTCTTGTGCCATACATCCTAAAGTTCCCGTCAAGAGAATCATGCAAATGCAAATAATCTTTTTCATACGCTATATTTTTAGTTACCTGTTCTTTACGAAACAATACAAAGATACATTTTGTTTAAACAGGATATACAAATGTTTCAAAAATAAAGAAAGGGGAATCCTATTCAACAAGGAGTCCCCTAATCCCAAATATCGCTACTGATACGATCAACATGCCTTGAAACTCATATCCAAGCCTTTTACGGAATGAGTCAATGCACCAACCGATATAAAGTCAACACCACATTCTGCATAATCCCGCAATGTATCGAAAGTAATACCGCCTGAAGATTCTGTTTCATAACGTCCTGCAACCATTTCTACGGCCTTACGTGTATTCTCTGGAGTAAAGTTATCAAGCATGATACGGTCTACTCCACCCAAATCGAGTACTTGCTGCAACTCATCGAAATTGCGTACTTCGATTTCAATTTTCAAGTCTTTACCTTTTTCCTTACAGTATTCCTTGGCACGGGTAATAGCTTTGTCAATACCGCCGGCAAAGTCAACATGGTTATCTTTGAGCAGAATCATATCAAACAAACCAATACGGTGGTTTACACCTCCACCAATCTTGACAGCCATCTTTTCCAAAATACGCATGCCCGGTGTAGTTTTGCGGGTATCCAATACACGGGTATGTGTTCCTTCCAGACGCTGAACATACTTATGTGTCATAGTAGCAATACCACTCATGCGCTGCATGATGTTAAGCATCAGACGTTCAGTTTGCAGCAAGGACTGTATTTTACCTTCTACAACCATAGCCACATCGCCCGGTTTTACATGTGCGCCGTCGTTGATGAATACTTCTACTTTCATAGTAGGATCAAAACGGTTGAAAACTTCCTTGGCTATTTCAATACCAGCCAAAATACCCTCTTCCTTAATCAGAAGCTTTGACTTACCCATAGCATCGGCAGGGATGCATGACAAGGTAGTATGGTCGCCATCACCTATATCTTCGGCAAACGACAAATCAATCAAACGATCGATCAAATCCTTCACAACTTTTTCGTCCATCATTTTATATTTTATAAATTCATACTGTGGCAAAGGTAGAATTTTATTCCTATTTTTGCAACATAAATCCCAACCAAGTATCTCTGTCACTTGTAAGTAGAAAGCAGAAAATGGATACTTTAAAATATGTAAGCATGCAGCAATTACTTCATACCTTTCGGGGAACAAGCAAATATCACTTACTGGCTATCCTCACTGTAGCCATATGGGGAACTACTTTTATATCTACCAAAGTCCTTATAGAAAATGGACTTTCTCCGCAGGAAATCTTTTTGCTACGCTTTGTCATAGCCTATTTAGGAATATGGTTTATTTCTCCGCACAAACTGCTGGCAAACAGCTGGAAAGACGAGATGTGGTTTTTATTATCAGGGTTTACGGGAGGAACGCTGTATTTCCTTACTGAAAATACAGCGCTAAGTTTAACACAGACGACCAATGTGGCTTTTATTATCTGTACTACCCCACTACTTACTACCGGACTTTCGATGCTTTTCTACCGGCAGGAAAAAGCCAGTAAAAAACTATTGGCAGGTTCGGTTATTGCACTCATTGGAGTCGGGATTCTTATTTTCAACGGAAGTTTCGTTCTCAAGCTTTCTCCACTGGGAGATATACTGACGCTGTGCGCCGGAGTTTCCTGGGCAATATATAGTCTGATTATCCGCAAATTATCGGGTAAATATGCTTCGGTCTTCATTACCCGGAAAGTCTTTTTTTATGGTATCATCACTGTCTTACCTGTATTTATGGTACATCCTTTTAACTTTTCGATAGCAGGACTTATGCAACCTCAGGTATGGATGAACCTGCTATTTTTAAGTGTACTGGCATCACTGGCATGTTTTGTTGTCTGGAATATTGTACTGAAAAACCTGGGCACTATTCAGTCGTCTAATTACCTGTATCTTAACCCTTTATTTACAACCATTGCAGCCCATTTGTTTCTAGAGGAAGAACTTACCATTTATGCCCTTACGGGGGTTTTATTAATACTGGGCGGCGTGTTTCTTGCAGCAAGAAAAGCGTAAATCGAAAAGAGTCATCACTAAAATTTTAAAATATGAAGTTTACATTATTAGTTGTTGGAAAAACAGTAGAAAAGCATTATATCACAGCTATTGCCGACTATACAGAACGTACTCGCCACTATATATCGTTTGACATGGAAGTAATTCCGGAACTAAAAAATACCAAAAGCTTAAGTATGGAGCAGCAAAAGGAAAAAGAAGCTGAACTAATACTGAAGGCATTACAGCCAGGAGATGTAGTGGTATTGCTGGATGAACACGGCAAGGAATTCCGTTCTGTAGAATTTGCAGCATGGGTAGAGCGAAAAATGCACACAGTAAACAAACGTCTGGTATTTATTATCGGAGGACCTTACGGATTTGCTGATGCTGTATATAAGGTTGCCCAGGAAAAAATATCACTTTCGAAAATGACATTCTCGCATCAAATGATACGTTTGATATTCGTTGAACAGCTTTACCGGGCCATGACAATACTGAATAACGGGCCTTATCATCATGAATAAATAAAAACTGACACAAATAAAAAGTTGTTAAAGAGATGGGGGTAGAGGGATAATTTATTTCAAAACAGATTGAAGAATGGTATATTTGTAATAAACATAGTATTTAATTAAAAATGAAACCATCCGATTCGATGCATAATAATACCAGTCAATTGGAGTTTAGAGCTTGGATTGACCGAGAAAAAATAATCAAAACAGAGTTTGCATATCCCAAACAACTCAAAGGGAATCTATATGTATTATGTACCCGAGGAGAATGCAGACTCAGCATCCACCTGTCGGAATACACGCTTTTACCCAATACCCTTGCTGTAGGATTGACTGGTTTTTTTGTACAAGTTATCGAACAGTCTGACGATTGTGAGCTTTATATCATAGAGTTCAACCGTGAAATGAATAGTCCCTCACACTTATTTGCATCGGCATTGGAAGTCTCGGCAAACCTGGTGGAAAAACCAGTATTACGACTTCATAACCGGGTAACGGATATCTTTAAATCGTACTTCAACACACTTATCAAGGTATGCGAATTACCGGATGTACAACTCAGCCTGGAACAACAGTCTCTATTTTCTGTACATCTGATTCTTGGTATTGGGAATATCCGAAAAAAACAAGATGTCACCCAAAAAGTAAACATCTATAACCGCGGAGACGAGATTGTTAAAATGTTAGTACGACTCATTATTAAAAATTATCACAAAGAGAGGAGTGTTAATTTTTACGCCGAACAAATGCATTTATCACCACAGCATTTAAGTACGACAGTCAAGAAAGTAACGGGTAAAACAATAACTGATATCATCTCGGCACTGGTGGTAAGAGATGCACAGGCAAAATTAAAATCCACCGAACTGACCATTCAGGAAATAGCTTATTCGCTTAACTTTCCAGATATTTCTTTTTTTGGCAAATACTTCAAAAGATACACGGGCATGTCACCCAAACAATACCGGAATACCTGATTACTCAGGATTCCGGCTTATCTTTAATCTCTTCGAGAATCGTTACATCTTGTATCTGTGACTCTTCCTTCCTACGGTAACGCAAAATACGGAACAAGTCAGTCAAAGCATAAACTATACAGGAAGCACCTAATATAATAAAAGGTATAGTAGCAACTTCAAAAGGATTAAACAAAACGACCAGTCCGGCAGCCAGCACCAATAATGGAATAACAAACATACCACCAGGAACACGTCCCCATGAACGGGCAGCCAACAAATTGGATATTTGGGCTATTCCTGCAAAGACCAATAATACTCCCAATATATACATCAGAATATTGACAAAAAATTCGGGCATTATCATTAGCCATAAGCCAAATAAAGTGCTACCTAATGCAACAATAGGCAAATGAACGCCACCAGCTTTTTTATTCCTACTCATAAAATAGCCTAATAGCCCTAAAACTCCCGGTATTAAAAACAACACTCCTACTGTTATTACCAAGTAAATAACTGCTGCTTGCGGCCACCATACTAACAATACTCCTATGGCTAGCGCACAAACATTACTTATCAAAGGATAACTCACTGTTTTCATATCTCCTATTTCTTAAATATTTTATACAAGCGAATATACAAAAAAAAGACATATACTATCTTCTTTTGTTTATTTTTATCGGTTTATATCAACAAAGTGATTACTAAATCAAACAATCAGAATACATTCTAAAAATAATCATAATGACAGAATTAAACAAATAATAGTTCTATTCAAAATCCTAATTCAATATCATATTGTTATTTATCAATGAATCATTTTCCATTTTCAAAGTAAAACACTATCTTTGTGAAAAAATTAAAGAAACAGACCATAAGAAAACAGACAGTTATGATACAGCCAGACTATCCATCCGTTTTACTTATCTATACAGGGGGAACAATAGGTATGATTGAGAATCCGGAAACAGGTGCCCTGGAAGCTTTTAATTTTGATCAGTTACAGGAAAACGTTACCGAACTTAAGAAATTTAATTACCGAATATCTTCTTACCAATTTAATCCTCCTATTGATTCTTCTGACATGGAACCGGCCTTATGGGCCAAGCTGGTAAAAATCATCGACTATAACTATCATAACTTCGACGGTTTTGTGATTCTGCACGGAACCGACACCATGGCTTATACGGCTTCGGCCCTGAGCTTCATGCTGGAGGGACTGAACAAACCAGTTATCCTTACGGGAAGCCAGTTGCCTATCGGGGTGCTCCGTACCGACGGAAAGGAAAATCTGATTACAGCCATTGAAATTGCCGCAGCCAAACATCCTGACGGATCGGCCGTAGTTCCGGAAGTTTGTATCTTCTTCGAAAATCACTTGATGCGTGGCAATCGCACAACTAAAATCAATGCAGAAAACTTCAATGCTTTCCGCTCCTACAACTATCCTGCACTAGCCACTGCCGGAATCCATATCAAGTATGCTTACGACAGGATTTTAAAACCAAATCCAGACAAAAAACTAACCCCACATTATTTATTGGATAATAACGTGGTTATCCTGACACTCTTCCCAGGTATCCGAAAGGAAATCGTAGAAAATGTTCTACACACACCGGGACTGAAAGCCGTAGTACTGAAAACATATGGTTCGGGGAATGCACCCCAAAAGCCATGGTTTATCCAGTTGTTAAAAGAGGCTACTGAAAAAGGCATCATCATTGTCAACATTTCACAATGTTCTACAGGAATGGTAGAAATGGGGCGCTATGAAACAGGACTTCACTTACTGGATGCAGGAGTAATAAGCGGCTATGACGCAACAGTAGAATCTGTACTTACGAAACTGATGTTCTTACTGGGCCATGAAAAGAGTGCCAAGGAGATAAGATACGAAATGAGCATCCCATTGGCAGGCGAATTTACAAAAATTTAAAGTTGTAATCTTTTTGAAATATATATTTCATCTGTCTCTTATACACATCTGACGCTGCC